>CAYUTB010000016.1:0-26547 GCA_964447425.1 uncultured Candidatus Bathyarchaeia archaeon | reverse complement strand
TCACAGGCGTCAACGATGACGGAGACAGCCTGTGTGAGACTGGTGAGAAGTTCAAGGTAGTCATCGACTTCAGCGAACTCAATATGACAACTGGCGTTGATCCAGCACAGCTCTCAATGGACAATGTGTATGCGCACCCATATGAAGCGTTCAGGATCGAGCTCAGGCCATCAGCCGGAGCAGTCCTGACCCTCGCGCGCCAGCTACCCGCTGTCTACACAACCATCATGGTCCTAGAGTAAGACCATTATCTCCTCCCCTTTTTCCTTCTTTACACAATTCTGATTTAGTCGCACCTGTTAAAACTGAGATCCACTAATAATGAAACATGATTCACCGTTTCACCCCAAAAAAATATTATCACACCTATGGACCTAATCCACCGGCGTTAAAGATAAGACCCGGAGACAAGATCGTAGCATCCACCGTCGATGCAGGCGGCTTTGACTATGAGGGGAAACAGATTACCCCTGAGATGAGGCAGAGCAGCCCAGATGCCGTTTATAGTAGCAGTAATCCTCTTACTGGTCCATTTTATGTGGAAGGCGCGGAGTCTGGTGATACACTCACCGTAGAGATAGAACGCATCAAGTTAACCCGATCCTCTGCCTGGTCCCGTAACGCATCAAACTTCGGAGGTCTCACAGAGGAAGCCCCCGGGAGAAGACTTCTGTACAATGAACCATTGCCCGCAAACCGGTACGAGTGGAGCCTAGACCGAGAGAACATGACTGGGACTACAACTCTGCCCGGAAGCAAATATAGTAGCCCCGTTATCCCCTTACATCCATTTATCGGTAGCATAGGTGCCGCCCCTCGGTATGGCAGAGTTGAGATGAGCCTCACCCCCGGAGAATATGGGGGGAACATGGATTGCCCCGATATATGCGAGGGGGCGACACTTCATCTGCCAGTAAATCACCGAGGTGCTTTGCTGGTGTTTGGTGATGTTCACGCCGCGCAGGGGGATGGTGAGCTATGCGGTGTAGCCCTTGAGACCAGCGCCGAGCTAACCCTCAAGATAGGGGTCTTGAAGAGTTCTATTGAGTGGCCTCGTATCATCAACCGTGACTGGGTAATGGTTGCGGGAAGTAGCAGGCCTCTGATGGAGGCGTACAAGGTCGCCCACGTTGAAATGGTGAAGTGGCTGACTACTGATTATGGGTACGATAAATGGGATGCCCTTCAGCTTCTCTCACAGGTGGGGAGATGCAGGATAGCAAACACAGTTGACCCCAACTACACTGTAGTGGCAAAGTTTCCACGAAGCTACCTCCCTGAATAAACTCAGAGACATGGGACCCGTTGGGGTAGGTCATTTATACCCATGAGTCAATCAACCTCTGATAGATTTGGGTTACTTTGAGGCTTTGAAGAAATACACCGAGCTCCCAGGTCCCATGGGGCATGAGCATCGGGTGCAGAATCAGTTCATCGAGGACATCACTCCATATGCCAATGAAGTGGAAACCACAACAGTGGGTAATGTCATCGCGAAGTTAGGCGGTGAGGGACGAAAAGTTGTGATATTCGGTCACGCTGATGAGATCGGATACTATGTGCTGAGTATCACCGAGGACGGGTTCCTGCATATTACCCGAGGGAACCAGAACAAGATAGGTTACCCCTATACCTTGGTGGGTCAGAAAGCCCTTGTGGTTGGGGACAAAGGCGATGTGCGTGGCGCTTTCGCGGCTGCCTCAGGGCACGTGTTATCTATGCAGGAGAGGGAACGCCCTCTTGATCAGTGGGGAATAGTTGTGGATGTCGGGGCTGATACCGCTGATGAGGTTGCTGAGATTGGTATCCACGTAGGGTCTCCTATAATATGGAACCCCCTCACAGAGCGGGTTGGTAACAAGGTCTTCGGGAAGGCTATGGATGATCGCTTCACATACCCCCTCATGATCGAGTTAGCGAAACAGGTACAAGAGAAGAAGCTGAACTGCGAACTCTACCTCGCCTCGACTATTCAGGAGGAGATAGGTCAACACGGAGCCAAGGCATTGTCCAGATATGGTTTCGATGTCAGCATAGCGCTGGATATCGGTATAGCCGGGGACTATCCGTCGGTGCCCAAGGGCAGGATGCCTATCGAGTTAGGGAACGGTCCCGTTATCGCGTACAGGGACGCTGGGGCTCACTACAACTTGGAGATTATCAACGAGTTAAGGTCAACCGCCGATCAGTTAGGCGTACCCTATCAGCACGCTGTCTTCGAGCACTATGTCTCGGACAGCGCCCACATGGTCGCAGGTGGAGCAAAGGCTGCCCTCGTCTGTGTCCCCACCCGGTACAGTCACAGTCCCATCGAGATGATTCAACTCGACGACTTGGAGTGGTTATCAAAGCTACTGCTCGGATTGGTCACAGTGGGTTAATCCCTTTTTTATCATTATATAGCGTATAATTTAATCGAGTAAACCTCTAAAACCCCTCTACAATGGATTATCTTTATATTCTTATGAGAGTGAAATATTTTTACTGGATCCATATGTCAACGTTCCTTCCGTGAACATATATGTCTCCTGTTATCTTGGGTCCAGTCTATATTAGGAGGATAATTGTTTTACCCGAATAATCAAAAACAAGTAATGAAAATTATAGTATGTTTTTAACTATTTTTCCGTTCTTTAAGACCAGTTTGATGTTTGCATTATCCTGTAAGACTTTGATCTCATCAAGAGGATTTTTTGATACTAGTATTAGATCAGCGTTTTTATCTTGCTCTATTGTCCCTTGTTGAGTTTCTTTTCCCATGATTTTGGCGCCGTTAATTGTACCAATTTGTATAGCCTCAAAAGGCGTCAGGCCTACTTTTTCTACGTATAACACCAACTCCTCCGCGCTTTCCCCGAAAGGAAATATCCCACCCATGGTGTCTGTGCCTACTGCAAGGGTTAACCCCGCGTCATAGAGCCTGCGTATGTTAGTGAAAATAGTCTCATACATCTCTGATGCTGGGTTATCGCTTCTGAGTTTGTGAATCCTCTCATATACTGCCATAGTGGGAACTAGTTGAGTGCCTTTTTCCTTCATCAATTCAATTGATCTCTGGTCCGCCATGTTCCCATGAGTTATAATATCCACTCCCCCTAGGACCGTTCTCCTGATCGACTCCGGGTAATAGCAGTGAGCCATTACTTTTCTCTTCCACCCATGCGCGACACTTGCAACTGCAGTTATCTCCTCCAAGGTGAACTCCGGCACCCAAGCTGGGTCCACAGTGCTACCGCCCCCTCCCCCGGTACATATCTTCACGAAATCTGCTTTCATACGAAGCTGCTCCCTCGTAGCCTTCAGGCACTCGGGAACCCCATCTGCTAGGCGCCCATCCATGCCCCACCCATATGGCCTTCCCTCTTTAACCCACTCTAATGGCAGGCTTTGGTTATCACCGTGACCCGCAGTGACGCTGAGATATCTGCCGGCTGCCATTATATGGGGGCCTTCGACTATACCTTTGTTAACCGCGTCTCTGACATAGATTCCTATTAGACCACCAGTGTCCATCACGGAGGTTATTCCTGCGTCAAGCAGCTGCCTTGTCTGGTTGACCGCTGCGTTGATTAACCTAGTCTCAAAGGGTTCTGTTAATAGCCCTGGTTTTGAGTCGTTGCTTCCGGTGAAGTGAACGTGACAATCCACTAGGCCTGGTAATATGACCATGTCAGATTCTTCAATAATCTCTGTGCCGCTTGGGATCTTAATCTCCTTTTTTTTCCCTACTTTATAGATCTTTTCTTCTCTTATCAGGACAATCGGGTCATCTACGATTCCATTTGCGTCTACAAGTTTTGAAGCTACTATCGCCTTCATGATTATTCTATTAGTTTAAAAAGTAATTAACTTATATGATGCATATGTGGTAAGCATAACAATTTTGTTAATTACTTTTTGTTCCCTAAAACCGTTTTTACCCTAAGTGTTTTATAAACAAAACTAGATATGAGTTTTTAGGAAAATATCAGGTGAGACTAAAAAAATGGCAACACCACTTTTCCAATTTCCAGGGATCGCTCAAGGGCGATTCATTGGATTGTTACTCGACATACTAATCTTCGTACTAGTACTCTACTACACAAGTGGAGACAAAAAAATATACATTAGACGAGTTGCGGGTTTGGACGCTATCGAGGAAGCCGTCGGAAGGGCGGCTGAGATGGGCAAACCCGTTGTAGCCAGCTATGGATTGGATGGATTCACATATTGGACATTAGCAGGACTCTCAGTTCTATCACATGTCGCACAGCTCGCAGCTAAGACTGGGACAAGATTGATTGTACCCACGGGTGGATCAACTGAGTCTCTGATCGTTCGCCCTGTAGCGGAGGAGATCGTAAAGACAGCTTATACTGTGGCAGGAATACCCGACCAGTATAATCCGGATGATTTACCTTTCCTTAGCGGACAGCAGTACGCCTACGTAGGTGGATATGTAGGTATTATTCAGAGGACGAGACCCGCTTCAGTCATTATGACTGGGTCACACTGGAGTGACGCGATGAATATCGCTGAGACCAGCAACGCAGTTGGAGCCATCACAATTACCTCGGGAAGCTATATCTCAAACGTGGCAGCGCTTGCATGTGCCTCAGATTATATCCTCATAGGAGAGGAGGCACCAGCTGCAGGCGCTTATCTGTCTGATGATCCAGCTCAGAGAGCCAGCATTCGAGTACAGGACATCTTCAAATGGATAGCCTTGGGTTGCATAATCCTTGGGCTTGTATTATCAAATATGGGGCTCAACATAATTGAGAACCTGTTGTCTACATAGGAGATGAAATGAAAAAATGTCAGAGATATTGAAAAACCGTGAACTACAACTCATCGTAATGGCGCTGGCCTTCCTACTGGTCTTCATACCCTATTTCGTACAGAGCCCAGCCTTGGAGGCAGCCTCGACAAAACTCATTACAATTACAGCCATCGTAAACGCTGTAACACTAGTACTCGCGTTGAATAGCCAAGTAAGACGAGGTTTGAACATAATAAATCTGAGAAAAACTGGTTGGTACTTCAAAGCATACATGATCATCACAATGGTCTTAATGGTTGTATTCGCCTTCTTCGGAAGGGAAACAGGGCCATACCACTGGGTTATGTACGCTGTAATCAACCCGTTGAGCTCAGTTAACTATGGTATACTTGCCTTCTACATGGCATCCACCGCGGCGAGAGCATTCAGAGCGAGAAATACCCAGTCAATTCTGCTACTAGCAACAGGATTCATAGTACTGCTTTACCAAGCACCATTAACAGGGGCATACGCTCCGTGGCTTGAACCAATAGCCCTCTACTTTGGAAACACCTTCGGCATGGCCGCTGGTAGGATGTTCCTCATCAGCGTGACCGTCGGAGCAATAGTCTTCGGAGTCAGAGTGCTCATGGGCAAAGAGCAGAGTGTACTCGGTGTGGGTAAGGAGGAGACCTAAGATGTCAGACAATGGATTAATGAAAACACTGGCGACATACGACCGGAGATGGGTCTATTTTGTCCTATTCCTCGTCGTTGTCATCCCTCTTCTACGTCCCATTGGGATGCCCATCACTGTCAGCCCAGATACTAAGCAGTACAATGAAGCCATCAACTCATTTGGAGACGGTGACAAGGTGTTCTTTACATTGAACACCGAGTTCAGTGGCTATAATGAGATACAGTCCGGTATTATCGCTAGCATGCGCGTTTTCATAGAGAACCACTGTAAGATATGCATCGCCGTAGGGCACCCCGAGGCAACCGGAATCCCCGAACTAATATTCCAGAAACTCGAGAAAGAGCTCGAGGAAAACGACTACGAATATGGACGAGACTATGTAATCCTCGGATATGTTATGCCCAACGAGGCTTCAGTAGCTTCCATGTCTCAAGACTTCCACGGCGCAGTCACTCGTGACTGGCTGGGTAAACCTCTTGATGATACCTTCCTAGCGGATGTTAATACATGGGAGGACTGGGATCTCATAGCTGACTTTACAACAGGTCTCGCGACCGGTTACCTACTTAACCACTTCGCCCTAAGAGGAACACCTATGACTGTGAACTGTATTGGAGTCATGATCGCAAGTCAGAAGCCCTACGTGGACACTGGTGTCTATCTCGCTATTCTTCAGAGCATGAGGGGTGGCGCAGAGCTAGAGTATCTAACAGGGCACCCAGGTCCCGGTTTGACTGCAATGGACGCCTTCACATTCGGACACTATATGCTTCTAATATTCATCATAGCCGGTAACATCGGTCACTATGGGTACACTAGGAAGCTGAACGGAGGAAACAGGTGAATAAAATGGTTACAATGATTGATTACTCTATTACCATAGTAGGCACGTTCCTCGCGATGTGTATGTTCACGACGCTCTACGGTAAGAGCAGTCCACTATACGCGTTGGCTGAGGAATCCTACATTGGCTTCGGCACAGGGCTTACTATCGTGATTAACGCTGAGTATATCTGGCGAACAGGAATCATCAACATCATGCAGGGAGACTATATTCTGATACTGTCTCTCATCCTTGGTGCGATGATCCTATTCAGGGTTCACCCAAAGTACAGCTACGTGGCTAGGATCCCAATCGCTATAGCGCTTGGAGCCCAGTTCGGGTTGAGTCTAAGGACCATTATCTTCAGTGGCTTCACACAACAGATAGTGGCTACAATCGTGCCCCTGTTCAGTGGAGACATGATGACCATGCTATACAGATGGACAATTGCGTTGAGCGTCATATTCATGATGACCTTCTTCTTCTACAGCATAGAGTTGAAGGGGCCATTGGCGACCAGCGCAAAGATAGGAGAATACTTCCTGTACACTGCTTTTGGAGCCATATTCGCCCAGACCTTCATGGGAAGGCTTGGGCTCTTCGTTGGTTTCATGCAGAGCTTTACAGTTCCTCCTTGGAAGCAGCCCATCCTAATAGCAGTGATGATCCTTGTCTTCGCGGCTATTGTGATAATGGATCGCACAGGCTTGCTTGAAAAGTATACGCCAGTCGAGTAAACTATCCCCCTATTTTTTATAGTCATTTTCAAGAACATCATTTAATGAGTAATGAGTGGAAGCAGTGGGAGGATCTCCCTCCTGAGAAAGAAGAAGAACTCATTGATGAACTAGCCCAGATGCTTGTCAAGAACAGGATTGGGCTCCTCGGGAAGATCCTCCTAGAGAGCGGTGGCACTCTGACAAGCCTCTTCGCGGAGTTCTATATGGGGTTGTATGGCCCATATTTTGATTTCCTCGAAGTGGACGAGTATGTGGCTTTACTCCGGAGAAAAGAGAATATTCCAAGACTTCTCGAGAAAATAGAGGAAAAAGAGGCAGAACAGGTCAAGCAGTAGATGAAGCGTCCGATTTATTCCGAATTTTGATAAGTTCCTGATTTACCTTTTTCTTGATACGATAACTGTAGAGGGCTACGCTCAATATTACCAGATTGTATAAAGTGAAGCTGTCCAATGGTAAAGTTATGATGTTTGTTATGAATAGAAGATCAAGAACTATTGTACCAGCTACCACTATGTTGCTCGCCATCAAAAATAGGCGCTTATTGCGAGGGAGCAGCCTCTCCCAGTCCTCTGTTGTCACTGGCTCACCATTTTATGGGGTTTTGGTAGCAGATCCTCAACATCGGTGTCCATCAGCTGTTTTATGAACTCCATAACCTCAATGATATAGGGCTCCATTAGCTCTTTTCCCATCTCCACTGTGGCTGTGGTTGATACAATTTTTTCACTTGGTTTTCCAAGTACACCTGTATCGGTTATGTCTATAGTATCCCAGGGGAACGTCGCCGGACCGACGCTGCTCATACCTGTTAATTTGAGTGAACCCAGATTTTTATTCTGAACCGTATCGACAGCTCGATCCATATGAACTAGGTGGGGGTGGAAGTAGAGATTCTGGCTCGTCTCCCCAGCCCCTGCGTGGCCACTGAGTTTACCCGGTGGATAGGATGTTATCATGCAGGCGAACAGGTCATAGTCTCTCCGAAGATCCTCACAGACCTCCATAATGGCCGCAGAGTTCCCCCCATGTCCATTCACGTACACAATCTTTGTCGAGCCGTGCTCAGCGAGTGATAATGCTATTGAGATCATATACTCCCTGAAGACATCCGGTGGTACCCATAGTGTTCCGGGGAACTGACGATGATGACGTGATATCCCAACTGGTACAATTGGAGTCACCGGGATTCCGGTGCCATCTCCTATTATCTTCGCGAGTGCTCCCGCCAGAAGATGATCTGTCCCCAACGGGTTGTGGGGTCCATGTTGTTCAGTTGAGCCCACTGGTATGAGGGCTACATCGTTATCCTCGAATACCTTGTAAGCTTCTGTCCATGATATCTCCGCTAATTGTACCATTCTATTTCACCTTTGAGCTGAAATAGGCGTCTCCTTTTTCGGGGTCCAGCTTTTTCAGATCCATGATGAACCCGGATATATCATCGACGACCGCGTTTACCATCTTCTCGCCCTTCTCGATGCTGTACTTTGTGGGTTCACCGAGACTGCCTATCTCTGTCACCTCATCGAACATCCGGGGCGTCGAGACCTTATCCTTGTATTTTCGGGTGAACTCTGTCCACTTCTTCGGCTCTTTCCAATCCGTTACAGCTTTTTCGTCTACTCTTTGCCCCATGCTTACGCTGAAGCTTGTCTCCATCTCGCAAGCGTGTCCTCCTCCCTCCTGTTCGAGAATGTTGAGGGCTTCTGCGCCGAATCCTCTCTCAGAGTTGAATATCATCAGACTGAACACCCTGATACCTGTCTCGTAGAATATCTCGGCCTGAGCTTGGCTGATCCACGCAGTGTTGCCTCCGTGGCCATTCATAATCACGATCTTCTTGAACCCATTCTTGATGAGGCTCATGCAGACCTCTTTGTATACTTTCACGAGGGTCTGTGATTCGAGGCTTATGGAGCCGGGGAAGTTCAGGTGATGTTTGGAGTATCCGAAGGGCATCGCAGGGGTGTATATTACCCCCGTTTTCTCTCCTACTCTCTTGGCGATCTCAAAAGCTGAGAAGGCATCGTTATCGAAAGGGAGATGTTTTCCATGCTGCTCTGTTGAGCCCACTGGAAATAACGCTACATCGTTTTTCTCGAGGTATTTCTCGACCTCGGGGCGGGTCATTTTACCTAGATAGAACATATTTCTTCAATATAGACAGATACTAAAAACGAGTTAAAGCTTCTGATGCTCCTAGTTTTATGAACCATCAATAAATAACGTCAAGAAAATTGAATATATTAGTGGACCTTGTTCCGATTCTCACTCAAACACTATTGAGTCGTAGTAACCCTGATCCTTGTACCTGATACAAATTAGGATTTATAGACGATCTCGCCGTCGATGATCGTCATGTACGCTTTCAGGTCTTTCAATCGCCTCTTCTCCGCCTCAACCATGCCGAGATCATCTGTGTCTAGCTTGAACTCCGGCTTGGTGATGTCTATTGGGAGTATGGTGATGTCAGCTATTTTCCCCGCCTCAATTGAGCCCTTGAAGTCTTCTTCATGGGTGGCATATGCTCCCTCCCATGTGAAGCACTTCACAGCCTCCTCGACTGTGATCCTGTTCTCCTTGATTGGGTGGTTTACAGCCGACCATAGCCCATAGATTGGGTGGAAGGGCATGCCGTCTGAGCCGAAGGGTATGTGGAACCCTAGATCCAGTAGCTTCCTGTATGGGTTGCACCGTTGAAGCCTCTCATGGCCGATCCTCGTATCATACATTCCACCGGGCCAAGCCCACTCCCCGACGAAGTTTGGCTGCATAGACGCAACTATGCCGAGTTTCTGGGACCGTTTGATGTCTTTATCTGTGGGGTACTCGTAGTGCTCTATCCTGTACCTGTGGTCTTTTCTGGGCTCCGCCTTGAGTACTTCCTCGATCCTGTCTATTGCCTCTGTAATGGCTTTGTCCCCGATGGCGTGTATGGCTACTATGCCCTTCTTCTTGTGGGCGTCCATGGCTCTCTCCTTGTTGAGCTTCTTATCCCCAACATAGACCCCCTTTGTGGATGGATCGTTGGCGTATGACTCGTAGAGGAGTGCAGTCTGAGCCCCCATGGAGCCATCAATGCCTATCTTCAAGGTGCCGAAGGTGAGCCAGTGATCACTGCTTGGTTCTCGTGAGTAGCCTGTCATTACGTTGCATCTCAGGTTTAGCTCTCCATCCCTGTGAGCGTCCACGTATGGACTGGTTGATGTCTGGATCGATAACTCATCCGGTCTACTAGCGTCATGTATCCCAGTCGCTCCGAGGCTGTGGGCGTATTTGATGGCGTCACGCAGACCCTGCCTGAGCTCATCATAGGTTGGGGGCGAGACGTATGGTGAGACCAGTGGTCGTGCGTCCCTGAGAACCCCCGTGGGTTCACCGTGTTCATCCTTGTCTACTACTCCACCCACTGGGTTTGGTGTATCCTTGTTGATGTTGCATTCTTTGAGGGCTAGGCTGTTGAGTATCATCATATGCCCACAGATACGCGTCAATACAACTGGGTTATTTGGTGATACCTTATCCAAGTCATGCCTCGTTGGATATCTCTGCTCCTTGAGGTTCTGGTCATCCCACGCCCTTCCCTGAACCCATCTCCCCTCGGGGATCGACCTTGTCTTGATGTATGCTTCAAGGTCTTTCACGATCCCCTTTATGGATGTGGATCTGCTGAGGTCAAGATGTGTTAACCTGTACCCCATAGCCAAGAAATGGGTGTGGCTGTCGATGAGCCCGGGCACCACTGTCTTCCCAGATGCATCGATCACCTGTGCATCTTTTGGGATCTTTACCTTGCTCTTAGGTCCGACATGAGTGATCTTGTTACCTTGAGTGATTATGACGGCGTCCCGTATCACTGGGGAACCCGTACCGTCAATGAGGTTTCCGCATATTATCGCTTTAATTGATATCTTTTTCGCCGTACATGCTTCGATATCCACATTAATAATTTTGACTACACAGAAATGTGGTGAAAAAAACGATATTTTATCTTATTTTAAGCTATTATCCTTGTTTATGGTTTTTTCTAGAGTATTTAACCCAACGCAGTCATATTATAGGGCTATTACTCTCTGGGTGCTCTGGGTAGAGTCCTTTCTCCTTTAACTTCGTCAGATACCATTGCATAGAGTCTCCGTCTCTAGTGGCTTTCAATGGTTTGGTGTTGAGCCTCAGATACTTCTCCGGTATCTCGCCTAGAACTGATGCATGGTATAGTTTCTTCGACTGTTCCTCAAGGTATACCGTGGACACAAGAGCCTGCTCTATGGTATCAGCTGCCACAACTACCCCGTGACCCGGTATGAGCAGCGCCCAGCTGTCTCCAAGGGCTCTGCCGAGGGCGTCTCCGTCCTCCTCTGATTCCACTTGACTCTTACCTGTGAAGAATACGGGTAACTTGAGTATCTGATTATCAACGAGGCTCAGCACTGTACACCAGAATGGGTGCACATGGATCACACAGTTAACATCCGGTCTAGCCCTGTAGACGCCGGTGTGTATCACATTCTCACCGAGAAGGGGCATTGTGCCTTCAAGACGTTCCCCCGTCTTCATATCTACGGTAACCAAGTCATCATAATCCACATCAAGCGTGGATCTTCCAACCACATGGGTATGACCTGCAACGATATACTTGTCTCCATCGGGGAGCTTGTGGGATACGTGCCCCGAGAAACCCTCCTGTACGTTAGTTATTCCATTGGGAGCGTAAAGGACCCTGCTGGCTATCAGTATCTGTTGCTTGATTTCAGCTATCATAATCATGATCGGAGTGTATTGAATATTTATCACTTGACAGGAGCCAAATTTTATCCACTGTCCCCGTATCTTGTTTTCTCTAGGAATCTTGATACATTTGGTCTCCGATGCTGTCATCGACATTGTAATTCAGATGGGAATAGTTATGCTCCTCTGCATTGGATTTACTTTTACATATCTGATTGAGGGGTTCCCTAACTTCGCCCACATATGCTTCGCCCTCATAGGGACAACAATAACCTTTAACATGACCAAGCTCATGGGGCTTAATCCATATCTCTCGCTTCCAGTATCCGCGTTTTTCTGTGGCTTACTTGGAATGTTTTTCTACCTTACCATGATTCGTGTTATCAAGAGACGAAGAGACGGAGGCATCGCCTTAACCATCGCCTTCTACGCGTTGTCAATCGTTCTGGAGACCCTAATTGGTGTATACAGTTACTGGGTTGTAATAACCCGCCACGAGACCACTCGTGGATTCGCGCTGCGAATGTACGATTTTCATTTATTTGGTCTCCCCGGAGTAATGATCGCCACTTCATTAACCTGTATATTCCTTATCGCGTTACTTTACTATGGATTAACTCAGACGAGATTCGGGTTATCTCTCAGAGCAGTGGCCGAATCGGAGGATCTGAGCGCAATATATGGTATCAACACAATGCATATTCACATGGCATCCTGGTTCATAATAGGCGCTCTAGCCGGTACCGCGGGTTCATTTATCCCCCTCTGGGCATCTGTACGAGGCAGCCTGAGTCAAGAGCTACTCATCACGGTGATGGCAGGAAGCATCATAGGCTGACTTGACAGTATCTATGGTTCAGTTATCGGGGGAGTGCTAATCACCCTGTTCCAACGTGGCTTAACCTACGTTTTGATGAACCTTGAGACAGGGGGTGAACCGCTACTTATAGAGTTCAGTCTCCTATACGGGGGTTTGAACAACTTATACCCATAATCCTCATTTTTATTATCTTGATGTTGATGCCTGAAGGTATAGTGAAGAGTCTGAGATTGATAAAGTCTCAATTTCTCTCAGAATAGATCATCTGAAGGCATATCCATGTACCGGGGTAAGGACCTTATTATACGTGTGCATTCAGGATTAATTTTGTTTATCTTCCTTATTCTCCGCATATTCTCACAATGTTAATATAGTTTCTACAATTGTCTGTACCGTTACATAGGACCGTGAATATTTAGACGTGCAGAATGTAAAAGACCTTGGGGTCATTGAGTTCTTCTCCGATGTGTCTGAAAAAAATAAGTATTCTCCATCCGTTAAACGCAGAATACAGTGTATCCATTTCATGTTTCCCCAAACCTGTACAATTTTAAGACTCTGTAGGAACCCCCATTATTGGTCAATGAACACGCCACCCTCATTTGAAGGAACAATAAAGGATGCTTAGTCATGGAAACTGGTAAAATAAGCAGCAAAAAACGTTCTCCTCCAAGGAAATATTCGGAGAAGGCTCGAAAATATTGGCGGATAATAAGCTATGTGACAGGGTTCTGGCAGTTTAAAGTTGTCATGGCTCTCATTCTCGTATCAACTGTATTTGATGTGCTCACGCCGTTACTTATTGGAAACACAATTGATATCATACGCGTTATTGAGAAGGGAGAGCCATTTGGTTCTTGGAATGGCGGTTACATTGGCTCAATCCTATTATCTGTTGCTGGTTGGTTTTCAGCTACATATGGGTACGATATTCAATATACTGCGCTAGGTGTCTTTGTCACAAGCATAATACTTCTCGCAGCAGTCGTTGCCTTGATCAATTATATTATCCGATACGGCACCGCATACTATAGCCAGAAAGGCTCCTATGAAATGAGGAGAGAACTATACAACCATCTCCTCGATCAATCCTTCAGCTTCTACGACAAACAAAAAACAGGTCAACTGATGGCTAAAGCCACAGGTGATATAGATCAGATTCAACGTTTCTACGATTTCGGATTAAGGCAGCTGGTCTCAACCACGTTGTTGGGTGTACTTGTAATCTGGACACTCGTATCCATGAACCTAATTCTATCCCTGCTCACCATGTCGATTATTCCCTTCATCATATTCACTATGCTGGAGTTTGGGAAGAAATCATTTCCAGTGACCCTGC
Organism: uncultured Candidatus Bathyarchaeia archaeon; assembly: GCA_964447425.1. Lineage (GTDB taxonomy): Archaea > Thermoproteota > Bathyarchaeia > TCS64 > TCS64 > RBG-16-57-9. Next base: position 12,653 of record CAYUTB010000016.1, on the reverse strand, counting down.
GTATGAGGCAACAGTACGGTGATATCACCAGCACCTTCCAAGAAAACCTAATGGGGATAAGGGTAGTCAGGGGATTCGCTCAGGAGGATCAGGAGAAGCAGAAGATAAGGTCAGAACTAGATCAATATTTTAACAGCCATCTCTTAACCGCAAAATATCGGGCTTTTTACCTTCCACTTGCCACATTCATCAGCAGCTTGGGCTTAGTAATTATAATATGGTATGGAGGTAACCAGGTAATAGCTGGGGTCCTGAGCCTCGGTGGCTTAGTAGCCTTCTACTTCTATCTTTTTAGAATTGCCCAACCGGTTAGGATGCTTGGCATGATATTGAACCTCTTCATAAGAGCCAACGCTGCTTCAGACCGTGTATTCGACATCGTGGACTCTCGATCATCCGTAGAGGATGCACCGGATGCCGTTGAATTAGTCAATCCTATCGGTCACGTTGAGTTCAACAATGTATCATTTGGGTACAACGAGAACCTAGTTCTGAAGAACATCAACCTAGACGTCCAACCCGGAATGAGTATAGCCGTACTTGGAGCAACTGGGAGCGGTAAAAGCAGCTTCATAAGCTTGATCCCAAGGTTCTACGACGTATCAAATGGCTCTATAAAGATCGATGAAAAGGATATTCGAGACTACACGATCAATTCTCTGAGAAAAAACATTGGAATAGTAAGACAGGATCCCTTCATCTTTAGCACAAGCTTCCGAGAAAACATAGGCTTTGGGGTCGAGAACCCTTCCCTGGATGAGATAATAATCGCTGCAAAGAACGCGAAGATCCATGACTACATAGTATCCACTCCCAAAGGATACGATACCGAGGTAGGTGAACGAGGTGTCACTGTCTCAGGTGGGCAGAAACAACGTATAGCAATAGCTAGGGCACTCCTGAAAAACCCCAAGATCCTCATATTGGATGACTCAACCAGCAGCGTAGATACTGAGACTGAGCATGAAATACAGCAAGCCCTCGATAGATTGCTTGAAAACCGCACCACTTTCATCATCACGCAGCGTCTGAGTTCCATAAAGAAGGCAGATTACATTGTTGTCCTCGATAAAGGCGAGATAATCGAGGCGGGAACCCATGATTCGCTCCTGGCGTTAAATGGGCAATACAGAAGGCTCTACGAGACCCAGATCTCGGGAGCCGTTGAGGAGGCTGAATAAGTTGGGTTACAGAGGAGGCGGTGGCGGATTCCGTGGATTCACCGGTGAAGAAGAAGACAGAACCGACAAAAGCGGTGATTTGCAGCTTGCGATAAGGATGTTCCGCTACACTTTCAGGTATAAGCGTAGAGTAGCCCTGATGTTCGTCGCGGTTATGGCCACGACTATGCTCAACCTTGTCCCGCCGCTTCTCTACGGGGCAGCCTTGGATACATATATACCGAATCTCGATACTGGCGGGCTCTTTCTAATAACTATAGGTTTTGCCCTCGTTATTATCCTGAGTTTTGTGTCTCAGTATATCCAGAACTATATGCTTGAGTGGCTATTCGGAAAAATGGAGTATGACCTGAGGAGTGATATCTTTGATCACCTGCAGGCTATATCTCTCCGCTTCTTCGCCGACAAGGATGTTGGGGGAATAGTGAGCCGTGCTACCAATGATGTTGATAAAATATCAGAACTCATTTCTTCAGGTATCATCACAGGTGTCGCTGATCTACTGACATTAGTAGGGATTTTATTCGTTATGTTCAGCCTTGACACTAGCCTGACCCTCATAAGCTTCAGCATGATCCCCGTGATGCTCGTATGGATGATAATATGGGGAAAACGTGTTCGCAAAGTGTACAGGGAGACAAGAAAAACCATAGCATCGGTTTCGGCGCAGATGGAGGAATCTGTTAGTGGCATCAAGGAGATACAGAGTTTTAACAAAGAGGAAGCCACGAGGAAGGACTTTGAACGCATCAACGAGACAAATATGAACGCTAACGTTGAGGCGGGCCGTGTGATGTCAGCCTTCTTCCCAATTGTTGCATTCTTCTCCGCTCTTGGTCAAGCGATAGTCCTCTGGTTTGGCGGAACATCTGTTATACATGGAACGCTATCCGTTGGCACTCTTTTCATATTCATGAGCTATATCACCCGTTTCTTCCAACCAATTCAGGAACTGAGCAACATATGGAACAGCGCTCAGTCAGCTATGGCTGCATCAGAGAGGGTATTCGATATCATCGATACATCGGTGGAGATAACTGATTCAGTTGATGCCGTTGAGCTTGGCATTTTACTGGGACGGGTTGAGTACAATCACTTGACTTTCGGATATCAGAAGGAGCACCCGGTGCTAAGCGATATTAATCTGGTGATAGAGCCAAACACCACAGTGGCATTCGTTGGGCCAACAGGAGTAGGGAAATCAACTATGATTAACCTGTTATACAGGTTCTATGACCCGACAGAGGGAAATATAACCATCGATGGAGTAGACCTTAGAAGGGTAAAGATTGAGTCGCTGCGTCGCCAGATGGGCATTGTGCTCCAGGACCCATTCCTATTCAGTGGCACTGTTATGGATAACATAAGATACAGTAAACCAACAGCCACAGATGATAAAGTAATAGAAGTCTCAAAGGCGATAGGAGCTCACGAGTTCATCAATCAGCTCCCTGAAGGCTACCTTACAGATGTTATGGAGAGAGGTAGCAGGTTAAGTGTCGGACAGAGGCAGCTCGTATCACTGGCTAGGGCATTACTTACAGACCCTCGGATATTGATAATGGATGAGGCAACCAGCAGCATCGACGCCTACACTGAGCTCCTCATCCAGAAAGCCCTGAACAGGACACTGCAGGGTAGAACCGCCATCATAATAGCGCACAGGTTATCCACTGTGAGAAATGCAGACAAGATAGTGGTATTGGAAGGAGGCAAAGTCGTTGAGATGGGAAAACATGAGGACCTGATAAAGCATGGGGGACTCTACGAAAAACTATACATGTTACAATTCAATCCAGAGGAATCCTCCGTAAAACCCCAGTAAATAACAGTTCATGATTATTCTATTAAGTTATAATTAAATGATCAATAAATGGATCTGGAATAAATAAAGAATCCCGTTTATATGGAGATATAAATCGTGGTTGTGGTTCCGGCTCCAACCTTAGAAGCCATAGTCATTGTTCCATTGTGGGCTTCAACGACCTGTCTCACAAAAGATAATCCGAGACCCATTCCCTTGAGCTTTGTAGTAAAGAAGGGATCATATATCAGATCCATATTCTCCTCAGGGATCCCCACACCCGTATCCGTGATCCGCAAAACAAGTTTTTCTCCATCCTCAAATGCTGATATAGTTAGGATACCGCCCTCAGGCATAGCGTCTACACTGTTTTTTATGATGTTTGATAACGCTCTAAGCATCCTGTTGTAGTCAACATTATACATCAGACCCTCATCAGCCACAATTTTTACATCAACGAGATCCGAGGTTATCGCCGCCTTAACAGCTACATGAACAAGCTGGAATATGTTCTCCATTTTCCGCTCGATCTTACCATTTATAGTCTGCTGTTTCCAGTCCTCGAGTATTGATTCAATGTAGTGGATTTGATTTTTTAACAGAACCCTCATCTCAGATTGATTTGGATCTACTCTGAGGATCTCAGCGGCGTTATAGACAGCCTGAAGTGGTGCTCTCAAATCATGCCGCACCATAGTTGAGATTCTCTGATAATTTCTTATCAAGTCCTTGATGTGGCTATGCGCCATCTCCTCTAGCTGTTTTTCCTTCTCAAGCCTAAAGAACGCCGTGCTCACGTGCCCACTCAAAGTCTCTAAGAGGGTTTTATGGTCCTCATTGAAGGCGTTTACAGTGTTCTGCTCGACGTTTAGTACGGCTACTGTTTTGTCGTTTATTATTACCGGGACATCGAGCTCTGATAGTGAGGTCTGACACCCTATCAAGTAGTTGGGCTCTTTCCGTGTGTCTTCTACGAGGATTGTGCTCTGTGTGTTGACTGCCTGTACCGTCAAGCCTCTTCCATCCAGCGAGAGAACTAACCCCTGATATTCAGGGTTTTTTGTATGCATCACCAATCGGTCCTCCACGACTTGTAGGATTGATGAGAACTCGAACTCCAGTGCCTGACTCATAGCATCTAGCGTAGTATCGATTATAGCCTCAATGGTGTCGGCTTGCGCTAACTCGTTTATGTGTCTGTATAATGCCTTGAGATTAGAGCGATACCTTACTCTCTCTTCAATATTCCTAGCATAGGTGATGGTAATTCTCTTTCCCTCTATAACCGCGATAGAGATATGAAACTCGACATCAATGGCTGTTCCATCCTTCTTCAGCATCTTTACCTCGTATCTTGTGGGAGGGCTATCCCCTCTTTGCCGCGCAATTGTTCTCTCCAAAACGATTTGCCTATAATCTGGGTGAACAAAACTCATCGCGTCTTTACCAATTAACTCACTCGGATGAACATATCCAAATAGTATAGCCCCCATCGGGTTAACGTACTCAAATATTGTCCCGCTTAAACAATAAACAGCGTCTGGTGAATTTTCTAGTAATATTTTATAAACCAACTCACTTCGCATTAACCCACTCAATAAACTAGCACCACTCCCTAGTTTACTGACTGATCTACCTCTATGTTTATAATATAAATGGATTTGAAGTAATTTTCATGTATGAGTAGAATATCAAAACCGTGAGACTAATTGTTAATAAACTGATATTGTCCGCGTGTTTTTTACGAGTTTTCCTGCCTCTTGTGTGCCGAGTGCTAGCCACTCGCGCTGGAACATGAAGTATTTCTCGCTGTCACTGGTCTCAAAGACTAGCACGATGTGTTCATTTACCCCCATAGGCATCCCCCAGAAGAGTATCTTGACGCCATAGGTTTGAGCTATCTCCCCCCATCTTGGTACGCAGGCCTGTCTTTCCTCAAGGGGTAACTTTAGGAACTCATTTGTCATCTCGCAGAATGTAATGTACTTCATCGGCGTCTCGCTTTCCCATCGCGGGGTTTAGTGTTATAAAGTTTATCTATACTATTGGACTCAGACTTGATCTCCGCTTCGGATTATCCGAGTTTTTTACGGGTCCAGTCAGCTAACTCTTTACAGTTGGCGAACCACACATCCCCCTTTGCAGCCATTTCTCCGAGCAGCTTGTCAAGCATCTTAAGCCTGCTGATTCGCCCAATGCACTGTGGGTGGCATGTTAATCCCATGTATCTGCCAAGCTCGTGGAGGCCTTCAAACTCTGGCTTCCATATCCCGTAGACCTGCTCTGGATTCATTCTCATAGAATCGAAGTGAGGCCAGTCATCAAGCATCCACTCGATAGGCAACTCAACTAACCCGGTGTCTCTGTCCCTCCACTTGAGCATATACGGCATATCATCATCCATGAAGTTAGAATCATATCGGAACCCATACTCTTGGACATGATGCAGTGTCCTATCACTAATGAGCCAGTAGGGAGCCCGGAAGCCCTCAGGCTTTACACCCAGCTTCTCGAATGCGGCCAATGATTTCTCGAATACTCCCCGCTCGGACTCGTAGCTTATCTCCCCCAGCTTTTCATGCATATATCCATGGGCTCCGAGCTCATGCCCCCTTGATAGTATCTCCTCGCATGTCTCCGGGTAGGTATCCACTGTCCAACCCGGTGTGAAGAAGGTGGTTTTGATCTCATGTTTGTCAAGAAGGTCGAGTATTCGGTAGATGGCAGTATTGGGAGCAAACTTTCCTCTACTCTGGGACACGATGTCCAATGGGGTTCTCCACATCTCTGTGCTATTCGCGTCATAGTCGAATGAGAGGTTGACGCAGCACCGATATCCATTTGGCCAGAAACTCATATCAATCAAATATATTGTGTCATCATATCCGATAAATCTTGAGTAAAAAGTCACGCCTCAATCTAATGTGTTAAAACTATCCTCCTAGCCCAATGATATAACTTAGTTCGTCCGACTTTTTCTGCTGTGCAAAAAGTTAACTTCCTGAGCCGCCAAGCTGTTTCTGATTGAATTGGAGAAACTCATCATAACCGCAGCCGTAACAGGCGGAGAATACGTATCCAAAGCCACCACTCCCTACGTCCCCAGCACCGTTGAGGAGATCGTATCCGAGGTCGTGGCATGCGTAGAGGCAGGAGCCAGCGTAGTCCACCTACACGCCAAGGACCCATTGACGGGTGAGGCCTACAGCGGCGACCCTAACCCATTGTTGAAAGAGTATGTTGAGAGGATCCGTGAAGAGGTGGATGTAGTGATTAACCTTACCACCGGTGGGGGTAGGGTTGGAAACCCCCCTGAGGTTTGGGACCACCTCGTGGAGAAGCGGTGCCTCCTCGGCTCGGAGATGATGAGCCTCAACATGGGTACCATGAACAGGTGGGCAGAGCATCCCACTGGTGATATCTTCCTCAACACCGTCAACATGCTTGAGAGGTGGTGCGGATACATGGTTAAACACGGCGTCAAGCCTGAGCATGAGGTCTATGATACTGGCATGATAAATGTCTGTAAGCAGATAGCCGAGAAAGGCATAGTCCCTGAGCCACTGCATGTTCAGTTCGTAATGGTTGGGCGTACAGGTTTCCTGCCATCCCCCAGAATGCTCCAGTACTGCGTAGACCTCCTACCTGAGAATTGGACTTGGAGTGTATGTGCTCTAGGCAGAAACCAGATCCCCATGGCTGCAATAGCCACTGTTATGGGTGGACATGTTCGGGTAGGCTTTGAGGACAACGTGTTCCTTCATCGAGGCGAGTTGGCTAAGAGCAACGCCGATTTGGTGAGGAAAGCCGTGAACATAGCCAGAGAACTGGATAGACCTATAGCCTCCCCAGATGAGGCCCGTGTGTTACTGGGGTTAAAGTAGGCTATGTGTTAAATTCCCTATCTCCTCCATCCATGTATGGTTATCTCGAAGGTCTGTATAGTTGGCTCAGGGTACCTCGGCACCCAGATAGGGGTACTCTGCGCACGACATGGCTACAATGTGTGTATGCAGGATGTCTCGACTGATGCGTTGAATGCTTCGAAGAAGTCGGTGGATGAGTATGTTCAGCAGTGGATAGCTGAAGGTGACCTCATTGTACCTGATGGTGAGATTGTCAAGCAGAGAATATCCTATACCTTTGACATAGCGGAGGCTGTTCAGGGGGCTGGTCTCGTGATTGAGGCAGTTGTTGAGCGCCTTGATGTGAAGCAGGAGGTATTCAAGAGGCTCGATGCTTTATGCGCTCCAGATGTGCTCATCGCAACTAACAGCAGCAGCATAAAGGTCTCAAACATAGAGGTAACGACACGGCACCCTGAACGAGTCTTGAACATGCATTTCTACGGGTATCCGTGGAAGAGGAGGATCGTTGAGCTCATGAGGGGAACATCTACCAGCGATAAAGCAATGGATGCAGCGCAGGGGTTCAGCCACAGCATAGGCGTGTACCCACTGATGGTCTTGAAGGAGAGCACTGGCTTCATCTTCAACAGGGTCTGGCGCGCCATCAAAAAAGAGTGCCTCACTGTAGTGGATGAGGGGGTGGCGAGCTTTGAGGATGTAGATCGTGCATGGATGAGTCTCTACGGGACAGAGGCAGGTCCATTTGGCTTGATGGATCGTGTTGGCCTTGACGTTGTACGCGACATAGAGCTAGTCTACTATCGTGAATCTGGGGACTCCAAGGATCAGCCGCCAGTGATATTGTTAGACAAGATCAGCAAAGGCGAGTTAGGCGTTAAAACAGGAAAAGGCTTCTACAAGTATCCCCACCCTAGTTATCTTAGATCTGGTTGGCTCCATGGAGAAGGATAATCCAGTATCGTACAGATACCTGTTACCCATCTCCCATATCAGGCTCTAAACGAAATTATTCTCTGGTTCGGGAGAAGGGGATGCTCCAATGACTGTACCGCTTATTCGAGACCCAGGAACCACCCATCTGTCTAACTTTCGCATTAATTCTAAGCCAATCAGGTCTAATCAAGCCTCTCGGGCTTATGGTGACATATCCCGAGTCCTGAAACAATACCGTGACTTGTGATAGAAGATCTGGTGGCAGGTGTTTCTGTACCTCTGCACATGCAAACTCTGAACTGTGTTCAGCCCGTTTCTTTGCATCTGTTATCTGATTCATTATAGTTACCCCTGCATCGTCTGAGGAAATTAGAAAGGTTACGGATTTAGCTATTAGATGGCATGCTTGTTAAATGTAAACGGGCATGCTTGGTGATCTCGGGGGTTTTCCAACCCTGAGCTATGATTCCATTATGCTTCAAGGTTTTTCTAACGCTATCCGGTAGTTCTCTAATCGCGTCGCACTCGTTTTCTGATTTAAGTATCTTTCTGAGCTCTGGTTCATAGAAACTCATCATGTTGTTGAAGGTCTTCTCCTTCAAACTCATCCCCGTCATGTGGTGGAACCTCTCTTCAGGCATGTTTGCAGTTAACCGTTTTTTCACTTGGACCTGTTCCGCCGCATTGCTGTACGCCTGCTGGAGCTTTGAGTCCCTATTGTGCCGCATCTTCTTCAGATCTCCGATCACGGTCCATAGGGGTACCCCTAGTTTTGCCGCGATCTTCGTGTTTCCAAAGCCTTCGTTTACTCCATCGATAATATCTAATCGGCGTGTCTCCTGTTCCTGAATATTACTTGTCATTGTTTGTTCTCCTTTTTCATTTCCTTGATTCCGTTTGCTAAAATACGGTTATGATTTTTTGTTCCGCGCGCGTTCCTTATAGTAATACACTTATCTTGTATCGCATGCGGATGGGGTCTGCCCATTACCCATTGGCGTTGTTCTCTTTGGGTTGGTTTGCCTTGTTTATTTTTCTATTGCAACCCATGTTTTTACGGCTTCTTCGACTGATCTGGTTAGGTCGCCCTTTTTTCCTCCGAATATCTCGAGGGCTTTGAGTCTTAGTTTCTTCTCCAAGTCATCCGAGAGCACTGCGCTTATTCTGCCCATTTTATTTACCTACAAATTTGTTGTGCGTTACACGCTAGATGTTTTTCCAATAAGCAAGATGCCTTGTGACTTCGTTTGTTATTATTATCATAGTTTTACCCTGCTTATCCACATAATATCATATGTGCTTATCCGCTTATAAGCATATTGGTTTTGGCGTTTATGCGTTTATGTGTTTAAGATACGATCTGATCCGTGGAGGAAGAGTTAAAAAAATGGAACACAAAAACATTTGTCTCAGATTAGTCCCAATTTTTCCCCTTATAGGATTCAGCTAGTTCCCGAGCCTTAGCCAGTGGGGGCTCTACTGATGGGTCCTGTGCATATTTTCTACCCCGTAACCTGTTCAACTGCTCCTCCTGTGCCTGTTTAACCTGCTCTGGGCTCTGTAACAGGTCCAACACCGACCCCGCCATGGTCTTTGCAGCGAAGATAAGGCTCTTGTGCCCGATACCTGTTCCACTGCATGCGGTGAATTGCCAGCTATGACCAGGGGCACCGTTGACGTTTAAGGCGGTTCTGAACTCCATGGTAGGGGTTATCCAGCTTACATCCGATACATCCGTGCTCCCGGGGCTGGTTGTCCCATCATCCCATGCATCAAATATATCCGTCACCAAGTCAGTGTCCACGTATTTTTCCCAATCAGGAACCTTGTTTTTTCTCAACCCATTTACCCTGTCTTCCTTTGGGAAAGATTCCGCGATCTTCGCCGCGAACTCGTATTCAGCCGCCGAGTACTCGGGTGGCCCTACTTGTCTCATGTTAGCCGTCACGACGGTGCTTAACACCTTGTTAGGAATCTTATGGTATCCACCATAACCCATCTCCGCTTCCAGTCGTGTCTCCGTCATCAAGGCGGCTCCCTCGGCTATCTTCATTATACGCTTCTTAATCGGCTCAAGGAGCTCCTGCTCAGGCGCCCTGATATAATAGTGGCTACGCGCATAATCCGGGACAACATTAGGCTGCCCCCCGCCTACCTCTATGACGTAGTGAATCCGTGCCTCGGGGATTACATGCTCCCGGAGATAGTTTACGCCAACATTCATGAGCTCAACGGCGTCCAAAGCACTTCTACCCGCCTCAGGGTTTGCCGCCGCGTGGCTTGTCTTCCCATGGAAGGCAAATCTTGCACCACTGATCACATTACTGCTAGCCAATGTGGCTACATTCAGGTTACCCGGATGATGGCTGAGAGCAGCGTCCACGTCATCAAATAATCCATGGTTAACCATTATCCGTTTTCCGCTAAAGTTCTCCTCAGCCGGTGTACCGTAAAACCTGACAGTTCCGTCTACTCCATGTTTCTCCAGCGCCTCTCCAGCCGCTAACGCGGCTCCAAGCGCGGTAACGCCGTGGACATTATGGCCGCAACCGTGACCCATCCCGCCCTCAATCAGGGGCTCTTTCCATGGAACCCTTTTGTTGCTGATACCGGGTAATGCATCGTACTCACCCATGGTGGCTATGATTGGTTTACCTTCTCCCTTCTCCGCCAGTATAGCTGTAGGCATCTTCGCGACGCCCATCTGTACTCGGAACCCATATTTTCGTAGGGTATCGGCCAGCAGCTTGCTTGATTTATCCTCGCAGAGCCCATACTCTGCGTAGTCCCATATATCGTCACTAATGGATATTAATTCCTCTTGGTGGTCTTCTATCCACTTCCACGCGGTTTCCTTGATCATTTCACTCAGTAGAGAAGGTTATTTTGTGTATAAATAACCAAGCATTCCTGCTCAACCCACCGGGGATATATCAAAACCCTAATTCAATGATCTTATATCCATAAATAATTAGAATAATTTGAGTGATATGACGGTAAAAGGAAGCGTCACACATCTTGAAGACATCCCCTGGAAGAGAAACAACGACCCAAGGGACTGGCTAAACTATAAGAGACTGGTCTGGGAGGAGACCGGTTCAAAGGAATTATATGTCGGAGTAGGCGAGCTACCACTCGGGAAAATACTGGGGTTTCACCACCATGTAGGTGACGCCGAGTTCTACTATGTACTAAGCGGGAGAGCTACTGTGACCGTTGAGGATATGGTGATCGACGCCACTCCTGGTACAGCGATATATATCCTGGAGTCAGCCAAACACAAGATAATCAATGACGGCGACGAAAACTTTGTCATGGTCTACGGATTAAATGCGCCAACACGCCGCTATGTGTGGGATGAAGACCTCAAAGAATAGCGTAAATATCCAAACGCCTCCCTGGAGGCTCCTCTTTAGCTTGTAGCAAATGTTATCCCTATATTCATGGCAATCTCTCATGTATTGATGAGCACTGTAAGGGCAGCGATGACAAGCCCCGCGGTATCCTTGGGACCTGATAAAACTATCCTCGAAGCCGCGAAGCTGATGAATGATAGAGACATCGAGTGTATAGTAGTAGCATCCCCTGAGGCTGTTCTAGGGATATTGACTGAGAAGGATCTCGTGAGGAGGGTTATCCTGCGCAGTCTCGATTATGATACCCCTATAAAGTTAGCTATGACCAGTCCAGCCTTCACTATAAGACCCGAAGCATCACTGGATGAGGCCTCGCATATAATGTTCGATTACTCCATAAAGCGTCTCGTCGTGGTTGAGAATAACAAGGCCATCGGGGTCATTACACATGGGGATATATTGAAGCGTCTTCGCTGAGTGTTCGCCTCAGTAATTTTTATGAATAGCATTCTCTTGCGAAAAATCGATGCATATCTTTAACAGCTACGCAGCTTACCTCCATTTGGAGATAATCTTGGGTAATACCAAACCGAAATCCGTGAAAAAGGATGGAATAAAGAAACACCAGAAACAGGAACAAGCCAAGAAGAAAGCGATCAAAGATCGGAGAAGAGTAGAACTACCCGATAATTACAAGAAAAAATAGTGCACAATTAGATATTGTGCGCTGCGCTTACCTTCAGATTGTTCACTTAATACAATAAAATTCTACTCATCATTGGTCAACAAGTATTCATTTAATACTAGAAAACCCAGCTACTTAATATGGTAAAGATTTCATCAAAATAGAACAACCTACTCACAGCTTCCCTGATGAGGCTCTCCCTCATCATGTCCTTTACCATGGCCGTGGCATTCATGGGCATCACACCAATGTTCCTCAACGCCTGGCTTCAAGGATTCTTGGTGGGAACAGTGGTCTCCATCCCCGCCTCACTCATCCTTGGGCCACTCGTGGCGAGGATAGTAACATCCCTTATCACTGAATAATGTCATTCAACCTATTGTATTTGCGCAGAATCTCCCTTAGCCTATCATGCGGTAATGCATAGACCACGTTGCCGTTTAACCCAGTCATGGTCTCCGCAGCCACTAACGCGTTAACAATAGCCTCCTCCGTAGCCTGCGCAGTCGCCTCAAAGAACGGTGTCATGCTATCATTTGATAGCATGGTGAACCCGCTCAGACCATCCCTGCGCCAAGCACCTTGGTTGGCGGTGGAGAACGCTATGAATATGTCTCCTGAGCCGTTCCCAGCTACGCCACCAACCCTAGCTATACCCATCGGTATGCGTCTAGCAAGGCGCTTCAGCTGGTGTGGTAGGAGCGGCGCATCGGTGGCCAACACAACGATAATTGAACCACCCTCCCCGGATTCCTCCTTGATCTCTGGCATTTGGTCCGTGATCTCCAAACCCACTGGGACTCCTGCTATGGTCAGCTGTTCTCT
>CAYUTB010000015.1:0-27665 GCA_964447425.1 uncultured Candidatus Bathyarchaeia archaeon | reverse complement strand
GTCCGAGACAGCGAGGGCAAATACAGGGGAACCATCGAGGTAAGCCAAGATATAACAGAGATAAGAAAACTGGAAGGCGAGAAACGGCTTCTAGGTTAATTTCTCTGATTTCTTATCCACATCATGGGCAAGATAATAGACCAGCACCACACCCACCAAGGTCATCACTGATGAGAACTGAAGAGCGCCTTTCGAACTAAATGTCTCCGCGATCAAACCCAGAATTAAGGGGTTAATGATCCCACTCAGGTTACCGAACATGGAGTAAACAGCCATAGCGGTACCTCTTACGTCCTCATCCGAGTTCAACGAGACGTATACATTTCCAGAGGTCAGGATAATCCCATACGCGATGCCCTGAACCCCCATGATGATGCAAACAAGTATTAGGACTGAGAACTGAGAGACTCCGAATATTGTTACAGCTGAAAGCACTAAACCGAATACCATGAGGTAAAGAGCCTTGATGTGCTTGGTTAGAGAACCTACCGGGAGCCGGATAATAGTACTGGCTAGTCCTCTGGCGGTGAAGCTTGCGCCGATCTGGGATTCATCAAAGCCAACGCTTGCTCCGTAGACTGGAAAGAATAAGGCAAGGGCGTTGAACATCAAGGAGTTTAGATAATTAGAGACACCTGCAGCCAGTACCTTACGATCCCTGACAATGGAGGATAAGGTGATCTGTTCTCTAGGCTTTTTATCCAGAACAACGCGGTGTTTTTCCTTCACAAAATAAAGCAGGAGAAGGCTCAACGCCCCGAATGCTGCACTGAAGAGGAAACTTACATTCACGCCATAGAATTTAGTGGTGAATCCACCAATCAAGGGTCCGATGGTGAAGCCTATTCCCATTGAGGTCATGTATATTCCCTGAGCCGTGTTTCTGAACTCTGGCTCAGCTACCTCAGTCATCAATAGGAAACCATTGCTAAAGATCAAGCCAACTCCAAACCCTAGCAGCATTCTTATGGGATACAGGTGGAGAGGCGAGGACACTAAAAGATAGGAAAGGGGGACAAGAATAAACAAGACTAGCCCCGGGATCATCATCCTCTTCCTCCCATACTTGTCGGAGAGTCTGCCCAAGGGCAGCGAAAATAGAAGCAGGGCGAGGGCTGAGACAGAGCCGTAGGAGCCCAGCATGCTTAAACTAGCCCCAACCTTCTGAGCGAAGCCGGGGAAAATTGGGATAACAGTGCTATGACTGGCATCAGCGAAAAAGATGGCCAAGCTGACGAGGGCTACCTCTCTTGTTATCCCATGCTTAGGCGATGTGGACTGCATTCAGTCTCCAATGGTTTCAAGGATTTTAAAACCACTGAAAAGAAGAGTGTAAATGTTATTGCGGAATAGATATTTACCAGACTGCCGGTAATTTCTCCCCGGTCCTCACATTGAACAATCCCTGATCAGTCAATACAATGCCCCAAGGGAAACACGTGAGGAATATGAAGGTCTGAGAATCCACGGGGTGAGCCCCAAGCGCCCCCGGTTTTAGCTTATCAGCTTCCTCATTCACATAGTTTAACGCCTGCACAACCTCATCAACTGGGCTATCAGACATGATTCCCCCGATAGGAAGCTGTACCTCAGCCATAACCCTCCCATCACATACAACCACGATACCACCCTCGATCTCCACAACCCGGTTCACGGCATACGCCATATCCTCGTCAGTGGCTCCGATAACGGATATATTGTGGCTGTCATGGAGGACACTGGAAGCGACTGCGCCCCTCTGATAGCCTACCTTCCAGAAAGATACACCCATTCCCAACCCATTTCGCTCAACTATGGCGACCTTATTGATGTCGCGAAGCAGGTCACGCTGCACGTAGCCGTCCTTGACTGAGAGAGTAGTGGTTATTGGAGAGAGCTTATCGCTGTAGTATCTCGCGGGTAGGACCGCGGCATACACCGTGTCTCTGCCTTCAGGTGCCTTTACTCTGAAAGACTCGGGGGTCACTGGGTTAAGTTTGATGCTGTTCCGCACATACGCTGGAGCAGGTGGGATCGGGATATCAACCGTGAGCATGCCATCCTCAGCCACCAGTTTTCCACCAGTGAAAACCTTCTCAATCTTCACATTCTCAAGATCAGAGACAAAAAGCATGTCAGCGAAACGCCCCGGCGCAACTAATCCAATCTCATGCTCCATGTGCCAGTGCCTCGCGTTGTTAATGGTAGCCAGCTGGAAAGCGGTAACTGGGTCCAGACCCTCCTCGATGGCGATCTTCATCTCATAATCCAGAAGCCCGAGTTTTCTGGTTAGCTCCGCTGGGCGGTCATCAACACACATTCCAACCATCTGCCAATCAATGCCCGCATCAAGCAGTCCACGGATAGCCTCCCTGCTATCCCTGCATTTGAGCTCAAGAAAGCACCCGCGTTCTAGCAAAGCCAGTGCCTGCTCAGTGTTCCCTGTAAAATGAGTGGAGCTGATACCGGCAGCCATGAAAGCGTCAGCGTCCGGCGGCACCGGCGTAG
Organism: uncultured Candidatus Bathyarchaeia archaeon; assembly: GCA_964447425.1. Classification (GTDB taxonomy): domain Archaea; phylum Thermoproteota; class Bathyarchaeia; order TCS64; family TCS64; genus RBG-16-57-9. The sequence goes on along the minus strand of CAYUTB010000015.1, from coordinate 25,178 downwards.
CATGCCCCTCAAGAACCTTGCCCGCTTCAAGCCCAGCCTCCATTACGCCCCAGAGACGTTCCTCAAAGTTGAAGAGATTCGTAAAATCCATGATCTCACCGACTCCCTGAACATTCCTCCAAGAAAGCACCTCTCTAGCCTCCTCGCCCCCGATGTATCCGCCTGTTCTCTCGTATGGTGTAGGAGGAGTCGCTGAGCTCAATGCTATATAGATTCTCTGAGGGAGCCCCTTGGCTTCCTCTAACAAGTATCTGACGCCATCGAGACCAATGGCGTTGCATATCTCGTGGCTCCCCTCGAAGAGAGATGTAGTGCCGTAGGGTAGGGTGAGTTGGGCGTGTCGGCGTGGGCTCAGCCGCGAGGATTCAATATGGTAATGGGAGTCAACAAGCCCCGGTGTGATTATCATGCCCCCAGCGTCGATTAACTCGGTCTCGGGTCCAACTGCTTGATCAACGTCGCCTATCGAGGCGACCCTCTCGCCCTTTACCGCGATGTTCACACCCGTTTTTACTCGACCTGTAGCTACATCTAAGAATTCACCGCCTGTGATCACAGTATCAGCGAAGGCTCTGCCCAAGGCAACATCCACGAGAACACGTCTATCCATCAAATCATCTCAACCCGTTGAAATAATGGTAATAGAATGGATGAGTATAAAAAAGAACAGAGAAAAAGACGCCCTAACACCATCACTGAAGCGAGAGCACGGGTATCATGCAGACAGCTCGTCAATGATCGCTTCCGGGATACTTCTATAAACGCGTGGGAAACCGGGTAATACATGACCAAGGTCAAGACCCTCATAACATTCCACATCGCACAAGAGCTATTGGTAAAAGTGAAGGGCTTACCAGACATCGAGGTAATGTATGACCCAAGCCTCCTCGGTAAGCCAAGATACCAAAACGATCAGCATGGCGCCCCCATAAACCGTACACAAGAGCAGAAAAAGAAACTCACAGACATGATGAAGGAAACCGAGGTTCTATTTGGCTACGTTCCAAGCGAGTACCAGAGCGACATCCAGCAGCACTTCCCGAGACTACGGTGGATGCAGTCAGCCAGCGCAGGCATAGGGTGGAGAGCCAAGAGCCTAGGGTGGACCGAGACAGATATAGACTTCACCTCAAGCAGCGGCATCCACTCCACCCCCCTCGCAGAGTTCTGCCTAATGGCCATGCTCATGCAGGTCAAAGACTACAACCACATAGCAGAGGAAAAGCAGCATAGGCACTGGCAACGAACATGCACAACAGAACTCAGGGGAAAGACCCTCGCCATCATGGGTCTAGGCAGAGTAGGAGGAAAAATTGCGCGCCTCTCCCGATGCTTCGGGGTCCAAGTCTTGGCCACCAAGCGACACGTTGAGGGCATCGACCCTGAATCTGTCAACGTGGATAAACTGTACCCGCACAGTGAGTTGAAGCAGATGCTGGGAGAAGCTGACTTCGTGGTGCTCATAGTCCCCGAGACCGAAGAGACCCGTGGACTCATTGGAAGAGAAGAGATAGCATCCATGAAGAAGGGCGCGTACCTCATAAACGTCTCAAGGGGAACCGTTGTGGATGAGCCAGTGCTCATTGAGGCACTCCAATCCGGTCACCTCAGCGGAGCAGCGTTAGACGTATTCTGGGATGAGCCGCTACCCAAGGATAGCCCATTCTGGGACATCCCCAACGTCATAGTGAGCCCTCACTCAGCGAGCACAGCTGACACCGAGAACACAAAACTCACGGAGATATTCTGCGACAACTATCATCGATATATAGAGGCTAAACCGCTGAGGAATCTGATCGATAAGAAGCGTCTCTACTAGAAAAATTGGTGTGCTGGGTATAACCCATCTTCAGTTCTAAAAATCATGTAGTTTTCAAACAGTAAGGTATAATCAGATATTTTCATCACGATTAACAGATAAACAAAACCACCTAGATTAGCGTGCGCAGTAGGGTGAGTTGTCTTCGTTGTAGGGTAGGATTATTAAGCCATCGGCTGTGGTGTCGCTGTTTACGGCGAGGCATAGTCATCCTGGGGGTAGGTGAATTCTTGTTCAGCGTATAATCCGAGTAGCGAATTGAAATCCATTCCCGCTCCCTCTGCCCTGCCTTTCTCTCTTCAAGGGTCTTTGGGGCTGTTTTCTCGGTGAACTCGATATATGGTTCAAGTTTGCTCTTTATCTTAGTTTCACTGTCATGTTTGGTGACTGTTCATCGAATTTTTCAATCACCACCCATAAAGGTTTTTAGACATCTTTGTGCATAATATAACCTACTTCACAAGGGTTTCCAGATGCTTTGATCGCGCGGGCAAAATAACTTAGATTACTTCGCTCTTAGTTGAAGTTTATAATAGAGATAAAAAAAATCATACTAGGAGGGGGTAGGTTATTTTTCGTGCCTCTTCTGATATATAGCACACGCTTTGGAGAGCTGCTTTTTGTTCACTGTTGACCCCAATCTTTCCATCGCGGTCTATGGCTATCAGTGCCCCTTTATTCAATTTCAATCCGAGGCGTTTTCGCGCATAACCCGTTGTGATAGTCACCGCTTCTTGAGCAGAAACCCCTGACTTCATGTAGTTACATATCATTCTCGTTAACCCTCCTAGTCGAGCGTTTTCCTCGCCTCGTATTCCAGCTGTAGACGAGCAGCCGGCCTCGTTATCGGCGTAGGCACCACATCCGATTAAGGGGCTGTCTCCGATCCGCCCCGGAATAGTGAAAGTCCATCCTCCTGTGGAGGCTCCTGCCGCAAAGTTGCCGTGTTTATCCAGCGCTGAGGCTGATACGGTTCCACTACTCCAGTTCTCCCTGTGTCTTTGTTGTAGTGTCTCTAGTTTTCCGTCGAGCTGTAGCTTGATCAGTATCTCAGCCGTCTCTCTGAGGCTAGCCTTTTCAACATAGCTGTATTCTTTTTCGGTTAGAAGTTTTACCGCGTCTTCGAGTTTGTGCTTCTTTTTCTCTGTTCTTGGGTCGTAATCCACGATTATTGAATCATCTACAAGCGATAGCTGTTTGGCGAACTCTTCCGCTCCTTCACCTACCAGCAGTACGTGTTTTGTCTTTTCCAGTATCTTCCTAGCGACGCTTATAGGGTTCTTCACGCCTTTGACGGCGCCCACGGCTCCGGCTCTTAGGTTTGAGCCATCCATTATTGATGCGTCCATCAGTACAAACCCGTTGAGATTGATGTCACAACCTGTCCCTGCGTCAAAGACAGGGTTGTCTTCCATGCATCTTATCGTGGCCTCTACTGCGTCTAGGGCTGAGCCTCCTTTTTCTAGGAGACTGGCTCCTGATTTGATGGCGTCAGTTATGCCGTCCCTGTTTAACGTGCTAGCGTTGGCGATTAGTACCCAGCCCAATGCGGTGTCTCCGATCTAGTATAGAGGCTCCCCTGCCTCCTTTATGTGTTCCAGATACCAGTTTATCGCGGTTCTTGATATATCGCCGGTTTCTCCGTTTCCTACGACTCTTCCATCGATCTCTGTAACCACTCTAAGCTCAGCTCCTGTACCGCATATCAGTATCTCGTCAGCCACGTAGAGGTCTTGGATGGTTAGGTTCCTCTCCTCGACGGGGATGCCTCTCTCTCTTAGTGCGTGCATCAGGTTGTCCCGTGTGATACCTGCAAGGGCGTGTGTGGTGTATGGGGTATACGCTTTACCGTTCTTGGTTAGGAACAGGTTGGCCATAGATGCCTCAGCTACGAACCCGTCTTTATCCAGCATGATAGCGTAGTCTACGCCAACTCTTCTAGCCTCCAAGCCTGCTAGACATAAGTCTAGACGGCTGTTTGTCTTGATCTTGGGGTCGATGCTGTCGCAGCTTGTTCTCCTTATCGCGGAGACCATGGCTTTGACTTCTTTCCCTATCACTGATTCAGCTGGTCTCGCAGGTATGACCACCGTGGGGGTGCCTCCCTTTACCCCGTAGCTTACCCAAGGCATGATGTGTGAATTTTTGAATCCGTTTGCTTTGACTGTCTTGATTATTGCGTCCCTGAACTCTTTCTTGGTTAATGGAACCTTGATGAAGGCTGCCTTAGCTGAGTCAAAGAGTCTGTCTATGTGGGCGTCAAGATGGAGCACCTTTCCATCGTAGACCCGGATGCCCTCGTAGACAGCCCAGCCGTGTGTCACTCCTTCGTCAAAACAACTGACTTTTGCTTCTGATGGTGGGACCAGCTCACCATTAACGTATACGTATTTTATTTCTTCTTTAACCAATGTTCTCTCTCCTATTGATTTTTATATCCGGGCTCCTAAGTTCAGCAACACGCACGGTTTATCTGATGTGTTATAGAGCCCGTGCTGAAGTTTAGCGGGAAGATAGACTACATCCCCTGCCTTTACTTCCCTTGTTTCCTCTCCCACCTGAACCCTTCCTTTTCCCTGTAAAATAATATAGATCTGTTCCTCGTTTTCATGGGTGTGCAACGTGTTTGCCTCGCCGGGTGGTATCGTTATCTTGACCACTGCCCTGAACGTTTCCATGAGGTCTGGATTATCCGTGCCCCTGCCAAGGACCCGCTGAAAGAGGGCTCCCCCATGGACTCCGAGCATGGTTTTCTCGACCGTGTTTATGTTTGCGATTTCCAAGAGCTTATTCCTCGTTTACGCCCAGATAGTTCGCTATGTTTGCACCTGAGTCTATCTGCGTTAGCACCTCGCCGTTTCTGCAGGTGATCACAGGGTTTACTCCGGGTCCGTGTCCTGCGATGTCGCTGGCTCCATGGATCACTACACCGATAGTCATGGCTCCATTGAGGTATCCCTTACCGTACGCGCAGTACTGGTCACGGAGAGCGACGACATCACCGAGCTTGAGGTCTTCGAGACCCAGCTCCTTTATCGCCTCCGGGCATGTCGTCTGTATGTCATAGTCTACCATCTCAGCCAATGGCCAGTGACCTATACCTGACCCCATGATGTAGGCGGGTAACTCCTTAGCCACCGGAACCACGAGTCTACCGTTCTCGTTTGTGATACCCATAGACTCTAGGAGGTTTGGATCGATCTTCTGGACTTTCACATCGTCAAACCCGTTTATCTTGAGTCCTACACCCCAGACCTTGACCTGTGCCTTGTCCCCGATAGCCATCTTCTCGATATCTTGGTCTCTGAACCATGCCAGAAGGTTGCCGTGTTTCCCCGTGACGTACCCCCGTGAGCCTTTCGCGTCGCCTGTAACCGCCTTCGCCTCGTTACCTATGCATGACAGGGTTCCGAAGGCTACGTCATAGACATCGTTCCTGTTGAATAGGGATACTCCGGGCTCAACGTGGTCCGCTGAAACCCACCCGAACACCGGGTCACCTATCTTCACGTTGTAGGTGATACCATCCATACCAAGGCTGACCTTGATTGAGCCGTCCCATGTAGTGCTGTAGAACTTTCTACCGATGGGGTGGATTATCTCGCCCATTACGGCTACTTTCAGCAGCTTGTCCTTGTTAGTCTGTATCGGGGTTACCATTTCAAGTCCTCCCTCAGCCCCAGATATCTAGCTACATTGGCTTCTGGATCAACACTGAAACCAACTTCGCCTGTTTTGCATGTGATTACTGGGTTTACTCCCGGACCGTGACCCGCTATATCGCTGGCTCCGTGATTCACCACTCCGATGGTTACTGCTCCCTTATAGTAGCCTCTACCATAAGCACAGTACTGGTCAATGAGCGCGACGATATCTCCTATCCTGAGACTCTTCAGGTTAAAGTCTTCGACTGATTCTGGGCAACTTGTCTGTATGCACCAGTAGCCGAACTCTGTGGGGCGTTCACCGACGCCCTGACCCATAAGCTGGGGAGGCACCGCCATCGCGACAGGCACGTTAAGCAGTCCCTCCTCAACCGTGACGTTCATCTTCTCTAGGAGAGCCGGGTCCAGTCCATACACCTTGACCTGATCAAAGCCCTCAAACTTAGAGCCGAGTCCCCTTGTCCTGACCTGTATTTTATCGCCTATTGCCAGCTTCTCAAGGGTCTGCGCGTCGAAATGAACCAAGACGCTGTCAGGCATCGTAACGTACCCTGACTTACCCGTAACGGTGCCCTTGGCTCCTTTCGCGTCTCCGCTCAGCACCGTTGCCTTGTTCCCTATGCAGGAGTAAGAGCAGAGTGCGTGGTTTGATGTTGAATCCTTGTTGCTTACTGATACACCCGGCTCGGCGTGATCGGACTCCTCCCAGCCGAAGACAGAGTCTCCGATTTTCACTGTGTAGTTTATTCCCCCGTAGCCCATTGAGAGCTTGGGGTGTCCATCCCACGTTGTGACGTAGCTTCTTCCGCCTATCAGCTGTGGGTGGTTTATCTCTCCCATTACGTTTAGCTCAAGAAGCTTTTCCTTGTTTGTTTTAATCAATCCTGTTTCCTCCAAAGAAAAAAATTAATGTATGATGTTCATCGACTTCAACATGTCGATGGTTATGTTTACGGAGCCGATGCCATAACCATAGAAAAGCACCAGACACGCTATGCCTAACCCCATTATGAAGACAGTGAAAACCCAGTCTTTGCTATTATACTTCAACTGTTTTCTCGGCTTTCTCTTTTCTATCTGACTGATACCCCTACACTCCATAGCCAACGCCAAGCCCTGTGATCTTTTCAAAGTCATGAAGAACACTGGGAACAGTATGGGCACGAAAGACCTGATGGTTCCTATGAGTCCTTTCTGCTCCGTCTCCCATCCCTTTGACTGTAGGGCTTCCTTGATGGTTTGGATTAATGCTTGGAAATAGGGAAGTGAGGCGAAGCTTGAAGCGCCTGCCACAGCGAAAGAGGGGGGTAGTCTCCACTTTGTCAGTGCTGAGACTAGCTCTGGTGGAGTCAGCGTCATGGTAACGAACCATGCAGAGAGGGTCATTATATAAATCCTCATTATTATCCCTGTAAGATATAGTAAGGTTCCAAAATCTATTGGGAACATGTTCTGCTGGGGTAGAAGGTACATGAATGGCTCCAGTTTGTATTGTGCAGGTGTCGGGTTGATCCAAAGTATTGTGATCAATATGTATATCAATAGAGTGAACGTCAAAGGTCTAACCAAGTTGTACATTTTCTTTACCGATATCTCGTTACGCACAATAAACGTGACCAGCAACACATTCCCTATAAAGAGCAAGATAGGGTCATCGAAAGCAAAAGCAGCCAAGAAGACGCCGATTAGGAATAGAACTCTGGCTCTTGGGTCTAAAGTGAACCAGTACGTTTTTCCTCTGATAAATACAGCCATTATTTATCCACTCTCCTCGTCGCTATGATATTGTACAACTCATCTACCGTGGTTACATCGGGGATGCCGCATAGCTTGAACCCTAGTTGAGTGATCTCAGGCTCTGTGAGAGATGTCGTCTCCAAGATATCTTTTTTAGTGTACACCTGTTTTGGTGAACCTTCGTAGATTATTGAGCCGCTGTTCATGACTATGATTCTGCGCGTGTACTCGGCGGCGAACATCATCTCATGCGTGATTATCACGATGGTTTTCCCTTCCTTGTTTAGCTCCGTTAAAAGGTCCATGATCGCCTTAGCCTCCTTGTAGTCCTGACCCGTGAGAGGCTCATCCACTATGAGGACATCAGGCTTCATAGCGAGTACCCCCGCGAGGTTTACTCTAGCCTTGTTTCCCTTGCTTAGTTCATGCGGGTCCTCGTCCAAATATTTGTAAATATTGAGTTTATGGGTGATCTCTTCAATCCTGCTCTCTATCTCCTCGTCTGAAGCACCCAAGTTTTTAGGACCAAAGGCAAGCTCCTCCTTCACCACGCTCTTGACTATCTGATGGTCGGGGTTCTGGAAACAGTAACCCACGGTTCGAGCCAGTTTTGCTACCGTCGATGTACTTGTATCTACGCCTTTGACTGTTACTTTGCCTGATGATGGTTTTAACAAGCCGTTGAAGTGCTTAACCAGGGTAGTCTTACCTGAGCCGTTTTGACCTATAATCGCTACAAAGTCGCCTGGGTACAGATTAAAATTAACTCCCTTTAAAGCGTGTATGTTTCCCTCGGGGTAGATGTGAATTAGGTCTTTTACCTCTATGATAGGTTCGATTTTGCTTGGTTCTTCTTTTTCAACAATGAACGTTTTAGTCTTCTCAGGCTCGGTTAAATTCAGCTTGGAGGATAGAGTTTCGTAAACCTCGTTCATTGTTATGCATGTTTCAAATGGTACTATGTTAGATTCGCTGAGCTTGAATAGGAGTTGAGATGACTGTGGGATATTCACTCCGATCTCCTTCAGTTTGTCAACATGCTGGAACACTTCTCTTGGGGTAGCATCAAACATAATTTCGCCGTCCATCATAACTATCATACGGTCTACCTTGGTGATGAGATCAGCCAAGTTGTGCTCGACGATGATCATCGTCTTTTTCTCCCGCTTAGCAAGGTCTGTGATCAACTCTAGGATGTTCTGGGTCCCTATGGGGTCAAGGTTAGAGGTAGGCTCATCAAATATGACGATGTTAGGGTTCATCGCAAGTATGCTGGCTATGGCACATGACTGTTTCTCCCCCCCCGACAACGTTAGTGGGTTGCGGTCATTATAGCCTTCAAGCCTGACCTTCCGAATCATTTCCTCGACCAGAGCGTTGACTTTGTCGGGTTCAATGCCAAGGTTTTCTGGACCGAAGGCTATCTCGTCCTCTACCGTAAAGTTGAAGAGTTGGCTCTCAGGGTCCTGAAAGACTAGACCAACCTGTGTGTTCAGTTGACCTATCGTTAAATCCTGTGTGTTGATGCCCTTGACGAGTATCTTTCCCTCGATTTTACCGTCGTAGAAGTGAGGTATTAGACCGTTCATTGCGCAGCAGAGTGTGCTCTTACCTGCTCCAGCTGGTCCAGTTATAAGCACCATTTCGCCTTTCTTGATCTTTAGGTTTATGCTCTTGAGAGCAGGTTCTTTTGTCTCCTCGTAGGAGAAAGTAAAGTCTTCAAAGACTATATCGTATTCTGACATTTTGTATTCAAGCTCCTACCGCCACCTTCTCTGCCTTAACCGTCGGCAAGATCACTGTGGCTGGTGAAAGCGGTATGTAACCCCTTGACTGGAGGGGGGTGTTGCCTATCTGAAGCTCTTTCATGAGATCCATTATGTTTCCTGAGACCGTGGCTTCGTCAATCGCGTAGACGATGTTTCCTTGTTCGATCTTGAAGCAGTTGCGTGCTTCCGCTGAAAAGTTTCCATCGTTGTAGTTGAACGACCAAGCTCCTATCAGGAAGTTTACTAAAAGTCCGTTCTTTGTGTCCTCGATCAGGCTGTCTCTCGTCGAGTGACCGCTTTCCAGAACGAGGTTTGTTCCTTCGGTTATGGGTGTGAACCTGTACAGTCTCTCGTAGAGGGGGGAGAAGTATCGTATGCCGTTGCCTGTGCTGACTGTGGATGCATCTACCGCTGATGCGTGATCGTATAACGGTTGTTTAAAGACGCCTTTTTCTATTATCGGGGTTCTCTGTGTGGGTGTCCCCTCATGATCGACGAGACCTCTATTGGCTCCATCAATATAGACTCCGTCGTCGTACAAAGATAAGCTGGGGGATGCGACCTCTAATCCCTGTTTATCGGCGAGGAACGAGGCTTTTTTTTCGACGTTCTTACCATTCGCTGCCTCCATGAGAAGTGATTTCACCAAGTCCGCGAAGGCGTGAGGCTCAAAGACTATCTCGTATTCACCCGACTTAATACGCTTCTTTTTTACAGACTCAAGGGAAAGCTCAGCCGACTTTTTACCCACATCTTCAGGGGGCACATCTCTGAGAGTAGGCTCGACCCTGTACTCGTAACCGCTACCAAAGGTTCTCCCTTTTTTAACCTTGGTCCGTACCCCGGCTATTATCTTTGACTCAACGTCTACAACTGATACTCCGTTTGAGTTGGCTATCGTTGACGCTGTTATGGTTGATGAGAATAAACCATCAGTCACCTTAATCTTAGGATTAACTTCTTTGACGGAGGTAATCATGCTTCTTGTGAACTCTGAGATATCTCTAGGCTTCAACTCGTCCAATTGCTTGTCCACGTTTATGTGGATGCCCTGTATTCCTTTTGACTCAGGGAACCCAAACTTGTAACTAGGACCTGTACTAGCGTTTTTTAGTGCAACCTTTACAGCTTCAGCGATCCCTTTCTTCGTTATATCTGTACTAACGACACTTCCGAGTTTATCGCCACGTACAAGCCGTATGAAGGCACCCGAATCCAAGACGCTTTGAATAAGAGTAGTAAACCCTTTCTCTATCTGTGCTTTCTGAGAGTACTCGGAAGAAATGAATAACTCAACTTGTTTTGCTCCAAGGGATTGAGCTAACTGGACACCGTACTCTGCATGATCTTGGTATTGGACTAATTCATCGATTTCAACCATAGTCTAGCCCCCGAGCATTACGTTGTTTACTCTCATGTACGGACCACCGTTAACGACTGGCACTATCTGCATCAACGGCTCACCTTTACCACAACTCCCAACATCAGTAGCATGGTCTTTGCTCAACATATCGATGCCCTGCATGGTTTCTATAGTCCACCCAGAAATCGAAGTGCCTCTTAACGGTGAACCAAGTTCACCGTCTTTGATCTCATAGCAGTTTTGAACAGAGAACTGAAAACGACCCTTCTCCGGGTCTTCAAGTCCTCCGCCTCCAGCAACGAGATATATGCCTCTCTTAGTCTCTTGAATAATCTCGTCCAAGGAGGAACTGCCCGGCTCGAAATAGAGGTTATTCATCCTTACGATGGGAGGCCTTCCATAGTCTTCAGCCCTCGCGTTTGACGTAGACTCAACACCATAAGCGGCTGCTGTAGTTCTGCTATGCATATACGACTTGAATACTCCGTTCTCGATGAGGCGAGTTTTGACGGCGGGTGCTGCTTCACTGTCGAAGGGGTATGATCCTGAGCTACCCGGTAAAGTAGGATCACTGTACACTGTGGCAATTTCAGATGCTACAGTATCTCCTATCTTACCTGCCAAGAAGGACCTTCCTTGTAGAACCGAGTCTGCTTCAGCCGAGTGACCGAAAGCCTCGTGTAGGAATAAACCAGCGACAGATGGGTCCATTACAGTCGTCATTTCTCCGGAAGGAGCTTTTTTCGCCTTAAGGAGATCGATGGCTCTTTTTACGGTGATCTGAGCCGTCTCCGTTAGAATTGGGTTATCGAAGAACTCGTAGCCACCGATGGCGGCTTCTCTACCTCTTGTACGTTGAGACAAAGTGCCATCATTTACCACCACATTAAAACTAATGTCTATTCGTGGCTGTGAGAAGGTTACGTTAGAGCCCTCCGAGTTGAATATAGTGATCTGCTCCACTGAGTCGCTATACCTGATGTGCGTCGATTTTACTCGATTGTCGGAGTCCTTGATGAGTTTCTCAAAACCCATAAGACGATCCAACTTGTCTTTCATGGATACTTCCAGAGGGTCCTGCTCTGGATTAATGATGTACTCCCCAGTTATAGGCTTCATTTCGGGGAAACTTGTTTTTCTTTTCCTGCCAGTTCTACATAGGTTCAGGGCTTTACTGCACGTAGACTTTAGGCTCGCCTCATCCAGTTTACTGGTTGAAGAGAAGCCCCATAATCCCTCTCTGAGAACTCTTACACCTATCCCCGAAACGGTATATTGGCTCGCCTGTGTAGGTTGACCGTCGAGTAACTGGATTATAGTGCTGTTAGTTGTCTGGGCACGTACATCATAAAAATCAGTTTTTTTGCCTTCTAACAGATACTCAAGAAAAAGGTGGGAGCCCAAGCCGGTATTCAATTTTACCACAAAGGCTTGGTGTATTTTTTTGGAAGGGCACCCCAGATGATCGTCGTCACTATTGTGGTGACTATGAACTCGGGTGTGATCCCCGGTGTGACTGCTAAGATCATTGGGATAAACATGTCCAATCCTTTGAAATACTGTATGCTTGTTGATAGCGCAATCGAAGGCACCAGACCAATATAATAATACACAGCTAACAATAATACCCAGTAGATCATTCTCTTTGTTTTTGGGTAGTCGTATATCCGTTTGTACGACCAGCCTATGAAAATGGCAGGAGGAATATGGTTAATCACGTTGCTTATCGAGGATACCGAACCGAATAGACCTATTACAAGTCCTACCGATGGTCCTCCAAGAGCGGCACCGATCGTCCTGATTATCTCAGATGGGTCCATGCCTCCGCCTCCTGGTATACCTGGAATCGGTACTGTTAGATGGGCAAGTGTAATCGCCAGAGCCATGCCAGAGAATGCAGCTGCTACACCGATTTGTCGCGCTGACATATACCACCATGGTTTTTTCTGCGCTTTGAATGGTTCTTCTTCAGACATGGTTCAGTATTAGAGTATTATCTATATAAGATTTCACACATTTTTACTCATTATTGCGCAATTATGAGTAAATTCCAGAAGGTTTAAATGAGAAAAAATGGATGTACGTAAGAATGGACGACAAAGTTGATCGGAAGGTAAGGGCTACCCTTTTCCTATCAGAAGACCGTCGAGAAAATATTCGCAATTCTGGTCTATCTCTTGAAGAATTTTTCAACAGAGTCATGGACCGTTACGAGTATTACTCCTTGGATAAATGGGAAGAAGGCTCCTTCTGGATCAACCAGTACAGAGTAGGTTTGTTCATGTCTGAAACAATAAATTACTGTTTCAGCCAGTTTGAAGACCGGAAACTATACGAAGCGGGTCAGGAAATGGGTCGAATGGCTAGAGTAAGTCTCCGTTACGAGGAAGGCGAGGTGATCAAGCAAGCTTCGACTCAGCATATTCTTGATGATCTTAACAAGCTGTTTGGTTGGGGGTATTTCACAGCTGAAAACGATAGGATAGTGATGACAAACCCCATATTCTCAAGCCCCTATTTCATTTATGGGTTTCTTGAAGGGCTTCTCAGAATCAAGTTAAACATCGTAGAATCATTCAGCAGCCGAATAATGTTTGATATACAGAAAGAAGCCGATACCATCCCCCAGAGTGAGAAAGCCCTAATAGACCTAATATACAGGTTCCAGCTAGACCTAGAAGAAGCAAAGACAATAGACGAAGTAGCGAGGATCACCGTGACCTCGATATCGAAGGTCATAGTCTTCAACCAGATAGGTTTTGGCGTCATCGAGGACAGCGCCTTCCGTTTCCTGTATACTCTGCCGAAGGACGCTGCTCTTCCGCATGACTGGACGCTATCACTCGACGAGACAGGGGTGACTTGGAGGATGGTCAAGATCGGTAGAACATCTTTTGAAATGGAGAACCGTGAAACACTCGATGGATCACCCGAAAACACTGAGTTGCCGCTCATAAGAACAGAGCTTATGGTGCCAATCAAAAATCACGGCGAAATTGTCGCGTTCCTACATGTTCAGAGTAACCGGCTTAACCCCTTTAGATACCGTGAACATAGACTCCTCGAAACTCTGGCTATGTACATAACAAATACGCTATACAGGCTAGAAAGCGACAAGTAATCTCTATTTTATAAACAACTGGTGTCAAATTAATACATCTTTAAAGTTGATGCTTGTTGAGCACACAGGAGGCGATTAGTCTTGTGACAGCTCTGTCCACACCTTTTAAAGAAAGAAGCACAGCTGTTAGTATACTTATGTAGAAGTATCAGCGTGAATAAATTAAATCAGATACTTTCCACCAGATTAGTGTGTAAGCGTAATCTCATTAATACAACGTATCAATTATTTTATCAAAAACACCCTATTTTACCTTACGATTGGTAAACAATGTGGTGTGCTGGGTGTAACCCATCTTCTGTCCTTTGGCGACATTTAGCTATGCAGGCTACCCGCGCCCCCTGTAGGAGGGTATCGGCGCCTATTTGCCCTTGCACCCTGCGGGTTAGTCGTCTCACCCAAGCCCGTAGCGACCTCATCCTCCAAGGAATCATCGCATGCCACGGGAGGTATCGTTTCTGTCCATTGCCAAGGGTCTCCCCCTATGCCTCACGACATCGCAGCCCTACTTAGTGGATGGAGTTTCCTCAGACCAGCGGCCCGACAGTCGCCCCCCAGCTCACCAAGGGCATACAACCATAGCCCCTATGATAACCTTTACTCAAAGAAGCCCCCCGCCAATATGCCTCTACGAATAAATTTTGCAGAATCTGATAAATATAGGACTATTAGCGTATGGTGAGAAGTGAACACAAAGTGAAACACGTACAACTAGAATCATTCAGCCTCGACCACACAAAGCTAACAGCCCCATATATCAGACACGCAAAAACAATACCAGTACCCAACAGCGATTACCAGATAAACGTATACGACCTCAGACTGAAAACCCCGAACACGGAACTCCTCACCCCAAAAACCACACACAGCCTAGAACACCTGCTAGCCACAGCCATAAGAGGAGTTCTCGAGGAAAAGAAACCCATGTGCAAAGTACTAGACCTAAGCCCCATGGGGTGCAGAACAGGCTTCTACATAAGCGTACTAGCCCCAAGAGACACATTAAGTCTCCCGGAGATGGCGGAAACAGCCACAGAGATAATCCCCGCCGCCTTGGAGATAACAGAGCTTCCCGGCGCCACAATCGAGACATGCGGAGCATACCTTGAGCACGACTTTAAGCAGGCGAGAACGGAGCTGCAGAGGCTGGAAAAACAGAGGATCGTGCCACTGGAAAACCCACCACATCTAAACTGAGGAATAATTTGATTTTTATCCCCATGCCCCATATTATTTGTTATGACGAAAGTTCTACTGGTGGGTGAGAGCTGGGTCAGCATCAGCACCCACTACAAGGGATTCAACCACTTCGTAAGCGGAGTATACGAGACAGGACTCGAATGGTTCAACCGAGCCATGAAAAAACACAACATCGAGCTAACACACATGCCGGCACATCTCGCGGCAAACGATTTCCCATTCACAGCAGACGAACTCAACTATGACTGCATAATCCTCAGCGACGTGGGCGCAGACACATTCCTACTCCACCCAAAGACGTGGCTCCATGGGGAGAGAACACCCAACCGCCTTAAAACTATCCAGCAATACGTCAAGGAAGGAGGCGGGCTCATCATGGCTGGAGGCTACATGAGTTATCAGGGCATCAACGGCGCAGCCATGTACCAGAGGACACCAATAGCCGATGCGCTGCCAGTAAAGATGATGGCATCAGATGACAGATGCGAAAGACCAGAAGGCGTACAACCCAAGAAAACCACCAGTCACCCTATTGTAGACGAGCTCCCCGACGTGTGGCCGCACCTGCTGGGATACCAGCTAGTTGAGGCAAAACTCGAAGCCGAAACACTGGCAACGGTTGACAATGATCCATTGCTGGTTATCGGGGAATACGGTAAAGGCAGAGCAGTCGCCTACACCACCGACATAGGCCCCCACTGGTGCCCAAAGGAATACGCGGAGTGGGATGGCTACGGCAAGCTATGGAGTAACATGATCCACTGGGCATCAGGAAGCTAATCTTCGCTCTAATTCCTCACCGGGCATAAACTCAACGTTTTGCAATGCCTCAACCCATCCATAGAGTATGCTTTGTATATCGGAAAAACCGGATTGTATATCGAGAACTGGTTCTTCCTCCTCACCCGTCTCATTCACGACCATCAGTCTAAGCTCATTGAGCCTCATCTCGGATTTCTCCAATGCCTCACCCGATGACTCCCCAGTAACAGTCTCCAATCTTCTACTCCAGAGGGTCATCAAGGCCTCCAAAAAAAGCTTATGAAGACCGGTGTTGAACCATGGCTCCCGGTGCTTCGCCTTCTCGGCGCAGCTTTCATGGAGAACAAATAAGAGATCATAGACTTCAGCCTTGATAACCTCAACAGACCTATCTTCGACGCCCTCAGCAAGACGGCTCAGGCTGAGGTGAGCGGGACGCATGTATACGAGGTTATCCCTGTCCTGATTGACTCGCATCACCTGAGTGTAGAGCCCCTCGACTGCTTCCCAGTCAACGGAGCCATGAAGTTTAACAATTAACGCCATCAATGCGTCAGCCAGCTCAAGGTTAAGGAATAACAGCTCCACATGAGCCTCCCGGTCCAGCCCGTACTCCTTCTCCATCTCCACCAGAAGCCGGGTTCTTTTCTCAACAAACCTCGCAGCCTCTTCAGCCAAACTCTGGAGCGGAGCCTTATTGATACTAAAGAACACCAACTCTCCCTCAGAGTACGTCAACTTGAGCACCGCTGCATCAGGATAAGGCTTCACACCTGTCTCATTCTCAACGGTTTTAACCTCATCCAAACTGATGACGGAATTTGAGGACTTTCCGCCGAAGAATCCTCCCTTGGTTATTACCCGGATTTTTCTATCATCTAGCTCGATTGTGGCGTTCTTCCTGTCAACAAGTCGTCCTTTTATAGGGGGCATCATCTGCTCCTCCTGAGGCTATCCGCGGTCTCCTCAAGCATCAGTGGACTATAAGTGGTCCTGTGATACATCTTGAGGTACTCCCGCCCATATTTCTCGCTGACCCCAAGCTCATCCAGCTTTATCTCTCCCTTCTCTTCGAGAATCCTCTGAATCTTCTTCTGGAAAACAGGGTAGTTTAGGAGCATCTCTTTTCGCTCATTATAGTACTCGATAGTATCCACGGCCTCATCGATGTAGCTAAGCACCCTGTAGAGGTGGCTGATGAGCTCATCGATCCTGTACTGCTCATAGTTGTTGATAACATCGAGGCTCTGACTCATGCGCTCCGTTAGGGTGAGGTTTCTGTTCCACTCATAGTCCTCCCTTGGCAGTAGGAGGTTGATGTTGAACTCCAAGTCCTTGATGTGATAATAGAGGATACCGATAATCTTTCCCACCACATCAACGGTGTTCAGGATGGTGTCCCTGATGAGGATAACCTTCAAAACCTTGAGGTTCTCATCGCTTGCGCTGAAGTTACGCGCCTCAACCCGCTCAGCCAGCTGCCTGATCTCCTCATATTTATCTCCCAAGAGTCCGCTGAGGCTGCCACGCCGTCGGCTGAGCTGTACCACGGTCTCGACACTATCGTTAATGGGGCGCGTGGCGTTTACGATGTCGGCGCTGTACTGTTTCTCCCAGTTCTTGAGGCTAACCAGTATGGCGTCGATGATGACCCATGGCTCGTCCTCGTCGAGTTTCTCTCTGCTGATCATCAGTGTGGCGCTGTCCTTTGGTAGGCTGGGCTCAAAGAGGCTGCTGATGATCTCGTATATCTTGTCGCTTGTATCGATGAGCTTCTCGACAAGTACCCTGCCTGATAGTATTACGCCTTCTATGTGTTCTAGTTTCTCCTCAAGGGGAGCATCAAACTCCATATCCGGCAGAGTCGGTGGATCAACATCCAGTCCTAGATCAATGATCTCACCCGCTGCTTCAAGGTACTCGAACTTCGTCTTTATGTAATAATCTCGGAGAGCTATGTCCAGCTGCATCTCGAAGCTCTCAACATCATCCTTCAAACCATTATAGATACGCCTGATGTTCTCATCGATCTCCTTGAGCTCCTTCGCCCGCTCTGTGCTTATCTTGATCTCCTTGACCTCATCTAGGGCGATGAGCATCCGGGTCTTTAGGTCGATAAAGTTGTCCGGCACCGGGGTCCTCATCTGGTTAACAAGTGAGGTGAATCGCTCCAGTTTCTCCTGCTGATATTTACACTCATCAAGCAGAGAGACTGATCTGACCTCTTTAACCGCCCTGAGATCAAACACATATTTACTGAAACTAACAGGCGCCGAGAAGAGCACAGTGAAGGCGGTGCTGTAGATGAGAATATCCTGGTTAACAGTTGCCTGGAATGCTAGCGGCTGCTGAAGTTTATCTATTGATATGAAGAAGATGAAGTTGGTCACCGCTGCAACGAAAATTGGTAGCAGATAAATCACAAAGTCCACGTATTTACCGGGAATAACCGACCCCTTGACTGGGTCAGGCATATTCATGTTCAGCAGAGTGATGGCTGAGATGAACCCCACCATGATAATCAGGAAGAAAATGATACCGGGGACAGAGTTCAGGAGCTGCCCCGTTGCCTCCCGGAAATAAGCCTGGAAAACATAGTTTACATACTGGGGAAAGAGCTCCTCGATCTGAATCTTCAAGACTCCGGAACCCACCGAAGGCAATGCAGCCCAAACATCAGGGTCTAGGCTTCTACTCATAAAAGAGGGGAGCGTCGAGTTGATGTAATGGGGTAGAATCGAGTTCTCATATGTTGGGATGTGGGCTACTACAAATTGCATGAAGCTATCAATCACATATTTGGGGGCATACGAGGTAGGCAGCTGAATAGAGCGAATATAGTCGATATAATCTGTCACCAAGTATCTGCTGAAATTTTCAACAATATAGTCCGGTATCTCATTGACGTATCGCTCGAAGCCTCCTGAGAGGAATATCTCACTGATGCTGTTGTAGACCTTTCCAAGCTCATCCATGTTGATGTAGCTCAGAGAGCTCTGAATATCGGAGTAAATCAAATTCAAAGGAGTATAAAGAGGCGGGAAGACGCCTTCTTGAAAGGTCTTCAGGTACTGAATCACCTGTAACGGTATCGAGATAAACGCGTAATAGATGAATGTGAAAGCGATGCCCTTTCCCTTGTATATTGTTGCAAAGACTAGAATCAAGGGGATAGCTAGGTAGAAGGTCTTCTCAAAGAAGAGCAGAGCCACCGCGATGACCCCCATATCGATTGCGATGATGTGAAGATTATTCGAGATAATCGCGGGGCAGACCGCGAATGGTGCGATAAGGAAGGATAATATTATGATCTTCACGAGGGGTCCTTGAAATATCTGAAAGAACCCGATTCGGGACAAGTGATAGATTAACCCGAGGCTGATAAGTAGACTGCCTGTGAACATCCCGTATGGTTTGTCCTTGTAGGTCGCGTATGCGACGAGGAAAGCCACGATATAGGGGAGAGGCATGGGTAGGAGCGGGATAAGTATGAATCCAATTGACATCGATACAATGTTGATGATGAATGTGACGAGCTTACCCGTCTGCTCACCCATATCACCATCCATGAATAACGCGAAACTCATATCCATATCCTCCTAACATATGATGCTAGGTGCTGTATCCTCCATTGAGTTCAAACACTGACGTCAATCTACTTGCAAGCCTCAGGAAACAGATAGAGGCAATTACACCGATTCTCCCTGATAAGGCTGTGGTTACGGTAGGACAGTACACTCTTGAGACCCTCATAGACTCCCCGAAACTCAGCGAAGAGGACGTATACACGCTACTTCGCGTGATCCATAGAAAAGACTTACAGCATAAAACAATTCACATCGACCCACGGAAGAGCCTGATAGCAGATACCCTCTACGAGCCCCATTACTGGTTCGATATGGAGGAGTATCTCGGCAAAATCGAGTTGGAATCGATGCTGGAGAAGCTAATCTACGGATACCATAAGGAAATCATGACTTTGTCCAACATCAGCGAGGGAGCGTGCTCAGGCATATTACCCGACGTACACAGATTCCTAACAGATCGAAAGAAAAGCACCATAGGAATAGCGCTCTTCCCGGCGATGAACCACAGCAGTGATGCCCTCTACAACGCGTTCTCAGCAATAGGCAGGATGCTTATCGACAAGTCCACGCCCATGATATTGATCGATCAGGGCATGATGGAACACTATAACGGCGTCCACAGAACAGGCGACGTGCTGCAAGGCATTAGGATCATCGACTACTTCGTGGATATACTCCTCGATAAGGAAAACATCATCAGAGAACTGGATAGACTATCCAGAAGCTATGGAGTAGAATTATTCTCACCCCTGATGGCGACAGGGTGCAGCCTCGACATCTACGGGAGTTTTAGGAACATTCTGGAGATCACCCTCGAACAATCCTTGATGGAGTTCGATTTGACGACAGCATCCATGGTCTATGTATTGGTGAGGGCTCCTCTGAGTTATCAGGAGGAGTTCCAGAAGGGGCAACTGGAGTTTGAGGTCACACAGTGGCTCCAAGAGAGTATAGGGATAGATATTCCACAGATATGCGAGCCATTGTTTGTTGACGAGTACGGGGACCGTGTGGATGTGATCATCCTTGTAGGCGGCTATGATACTGGTAAAAAGTTCAATGAGGTCTACAATCGGATTGAACGATTCAGTAAGATGAATGTAGATCAAGGACTCGTAGAATCTGATACATGGGAAAAGATTAAGGAAAAAATGTTAGGCTGATTTGAGCTTCTCCTCAAGATCAGCGAGAATCTCATCAAGAGTCCCCTTGTGTTCTACGAGGAAGCTTCTGCTAAGACTGCTCTCAAAGTCACTAGCCTTCCTATTCAGGCGCTCCATCTCATCATATGGTGCTAGGTCCTCGATCTTTCCACGCCCAGCGATAACCACGACGCGGATGACCCATGGGTCTCTGCACTCCACGACTCGTACCGTGATTGTCTTGGATACATCCCCTGTGACATAGCCCGCGAGGGCCGTGTAGAGTTCCTGTGTGAGGTCTTCATCCCATAGCCCCTGCGGCGTCTGGACCGTTACCCAGAGATAATCGCTGCGGTAACTGCTCTTCATACCCATAATATTGGGCGTCCTGTAGATCCTGACAATACTCCGCATATAGTCCTTGAAGTGGGCAACGTCCAGTATCTCCTCAAGGATGCCCTCCCTGTTAAGCTGATCCTCCTGCTCCGCCAGTATCTTGTATATGATCTTGCCCTGCTCATCCCCTGTGAGTTCAGTGGTTCGTTCATAGTACCTGTTGCTCTGGATTATGCCGCTGAGTTTGGTTTGGTAATCCTGAGATAGCTCAAGCACGGTCTGCAGCTGCTTCCTGTAGTCGCTGGTTACTTCCAGTTTTTTGGCTAGGTCCGAATAGAAGCCCATAAGTGTGTCAGCGGATTGCACCTCACCGTTAAGATGTATCTCGTCCTCCCTGACGAATTGGAGCTCTCTTTCAACGTCCTTGAGTTTCTCTCTGCTATACTTTTTCTTGCCGAAGATGCTGAAGCCCTTGGACTCCTTCTCGTATTTGCCGCGGTCGAACTCCATTCGTTTCTTCTTTTCCTCGACCCTGATGAGCTCGTTTTCCAGTTCCTCGTGTCGAGACCTGAACTTCACTATGAGTGCCTGCAGATAGGTGAGGTGCTCGTCGATCATCTTGATCTCGTCGCTGCTGGGCTTTATCATCAGCTGGAGCAGGTGATAGATGGTGGTAAGCTCTGCCTTCATATCCTTGAAATTGACGTTGAGCTTATCCTCCTCAGGTAGAATCTCGTAGCGTCGGCTGATAGCGTCAATCAGGTGCCGGATCTCGTTGTAGAGGGTCAGGATATCCAGTGCATGTTCCGTGATAGAGGCTAGGTTGATGAAGTCATCGATAAGCTTCTTCTGGCGTATAGTAAAGCTCTGGCTGCTTGGCACCAGCTGCTCCAGTCGCTCGAATATAGCGGCTTTCTGCGCCCTGTACTCGGGGTGAGTCTTGCTGATATTACGGATCATGCCTTCAAGGCTGTCCATGGGGGAGGCGTCTTCCATCTTTAATATGAGTTTGGCGACGCTGTCCTCTATTGTTCCATCATTTGCCACTAACTTGATGGTGGATACGAACTGAATGACTTCATCGATCCATTTGTTGATCTGGTCCTCGATACCCCTGACGTAGAGGTTTATGTCCTCGTCGAAGCGGGGACTGCTATGGATGAGTTGGTATACTTTATCATCGAAATCCTCGGCGTTGAAGGCGTTGGTCTTTATGAGGTAGTCCTTGTAGATCTCGCTTACCTCACTCTTCTTGAGTTCCAACACGCTCTGAAGATTCTCTAAGACACCAAGTTTTTCTTTTCTAATCTCGGCGAGTTGCTGCATCTTCTCAAGGTTGGATTTGAAAGCCTCAACGTAGGCGTCTACCGGATAGTTGACCTTTACCATACTCAACGTATGTATGGTGTTATCTGTCAGCCCCACCTCTGTACCAATACCACTCATAAGGTCCGCCATATCGAAATCCATGAGAACATAGATCATCTCAACGATCATCTTATCGATCTCGTCTCTTGCGCTCATGATGTTACCCGTCTTGCTGTAGGCGGGCATCAGGGGTAGGAACATGACGCTGTTGAATGGGTTCCTGTAGACCTCACCCAGTCCATGGGTGAGGAGGGCGTTTTTCTCTCGGTTCACGAGTAGGCTGAGCTCGTTTATCGCGTTGTATGCGCTATATCCCTTGGCTGGTGGGTCGTCTCCGGGGCATGGGAGTATGCATAGTCCCATGATGGGGACGCCTGAGCCTACTGCTTGGCGTAGGTGGCGTGCGAAGTCCATGGCCATTCCGCTTCCAGTGCCACCGCCGAGTCCAAATACTAGCAGAATTATTGGGCTGCTGATGCTGCTGAGAGCGTTGTCCTTGAACAGGTTTGTGAATGATTTGATGATGCCCAACTGGTAGTAGTTGAGGTTATAGATCGCCTTGGCAAGGCTTCTACGTCTACCGGCTCCACCCGCCAATGGGGGGATGGCTACAGTGCTGGGTAGCCATGGATAGTATTCTTTGATCTGGACCCCCTCGTTTCTGAGGTGTTCCTCGAACTTGTTCTGAACGAAGTCAAACATGGCCTCGGCGCTTGGGAATTTGACGCTGCGCGCTATGAGGCTGAGGCGTTCCTGTGGGATGCCTTTTCTCCGCATCTGGTCGAGTATCTTGTTGTAGGTGTCGTCTAGGCTCTTTATGTCTGGGTCGGCTATGTCCATGGCCATCATGCTTAGCCGTGCTGCGCCTGCGTCGAGGAGTTCAAGGGTTTTCTCGTTTTTCATGAATTGTTCCACGATGTTGGTGCCTGCTCCTCCTAGGCCAACCATGTGTATTACGCTGCTGTATCCAAGGTCGCTCATTATGCATTCTCCGTTTCTTTCAATCTGTTATTTATCTCGTCTAGCCTCTGTGCGAGGTTTTTATCGATTCTTGAGGCTCGGCTCTGAAGTGCCTCCATCTCACGTATCTGGTCCTCTACTATCATCTTCAGGAACCCGAGCCTGCTATTTGTGCGTGCGAATAGCACGATTCCGATTATGGCTACTACTGTGAGTCCTCCAACTGCGGGTAAGAAGTAGGTCTCCATCCAGCTTGGACCCGTCTCAACTGGAGGCGCCTCTACTTCAAGGTTGTTCAGCAGATCGATGGCTGAATCCACCAGCCCTAACTCCGCTTGCTGTTCCGCTAATGCGACGAAGTTCTCATAGAGCTGTATGTAGGCGGGGTCAACGTTTCCTGCTTTATATACTTGTAGTTCGGTCTGTTTTTGGTTGAGTAGGAACCGGTAATCATCGATCTTGTTATCGATCACAGTGACTGTAATGTCATCATAGTCTGTCCCAACGGGACCATCAAGCTCAACCAACACGATCTCCAGCGGCCTATGGAGGGTAACACCTTCCCCGATAAACACCGTGGCGTCACTCGTGATCTTTCCAACGGCGGTTATCTCATAGATTCCCTGATTATGATGCAGCCCAATGGTCCTTGTGGCTGGGTTGAAGTCGCCGGTTCGGGGGAACTCGGGACCTACTTGCCAGTATGTTGCCTCTGATTGCTGTGTAAGGAAGCCATTTAGGGTAAGGGTGAGTACGGCGTTATCTACCGTCTGTCGTACGTTCAATGTGAATGTGATCTGGTACTCGTCTCCTGCGAGTACTGGGGCGTTCTGAAGTAACTCTCCTGTGTCTGAGCTCCATGCAAGGACTGTTTGTCCAGTCCGGTAGTTGATGAGTGTGTATTCCTCTATCCATGGAAGAGCGCTCTGGGCTTCCACCGCGGGTAGTGTTGAGAAGATCAATGTGATTACTAGGAGTAGTTTTATGTGTTTCATGTTGAGTGCCCCTTCTGTTTACTCTGCCTTTGATTGGTAATTAAAATGTGTTGTAGATGGTTTTAGATATTCCCCTTAATGTAGGGGTTTGTTATATTATTTTTAATGTAATATCATTGATTTCTTCAAGGAAATAATTTCCATTATATCAGGAAGAGGTGTGGGCGTCAATTGGGGTTCAATTTGGTCTTATTGTTGACAAATGATTTTGGTCACTTTTTTCTATCAACCTATGTATCAGTTCTTATATTGTACCAGAACGCGGTGATTGTTGTGAGTCTAGGACTTATTGTAAGTACAATCATCAATGTCAGTCTGCTCGTCATACTATGCATAGGATTCACTTTCACATACATGATGGAAAAGTTCCCCAACTTCGCCCACACAAGCTATGCTAGCTTGGGAACCATGGTTACCTATTACCTCGTCAAGTTTTATGGATTTAACCCGTACTATACTTGGCCGATTTCCGCTGTTCTCGGGGGTCTACTCGGGGCTATATTATATGTGTTGATTGTGAAGCCCATTAAAGATAGGGCTTTCAGCGAGATCACGCTGACATTCACGTTCTATATCATCAGCCAGATCATAACGCAGGGGTTGGCGATATTCAGCTACTGGCTTCTTGTTGATAATAGGATACAGAGTCAGGGCTTCAACCTCTATAACTATGATTTCAGGGTAAACGGAGTGCCTGCAATAGCCATCATCGCGCCGCTAACTGTCTTCGGAGTAGTTGTGGCGCTGCAGAGTTTCTTGAAACTGTCAAAGCACGGGATCGCTATGAGGGCCACGACGGAGGATGAAGGATTGTCGATGAGCTTGGGCGTAAATGTTCGATTGGTACACATTTTTTCATGGTTTATCTCAGGTGCTTTAGCTGCTTTAGCTGGATCGATAATCTCCATGTGGCTGAGCACCAGCGTAAACTTCAGCGATACTCTGCTGATCAACGTCATGGCGGCTAGCGTCCTAGGCGGCTTGGGCAGTATAACGGGGGCTATCATCGGGGGGTTTTTGACCGCTATATCAACAAAGGCGATAATCTGGATGTTGATGACTCATGTTGGTGTCAATATGGGGGTGTATGAGGGGTTGATACCCATTATTTTCCTGTTCATTATTCTCGCCATCGAGCCCAATGGTTTGATAGCGATAAATCCCCAGAAGATATCCATCACTGGTTTCAGGGATGCTTGGATTAGATTCAAGAGAAGCATGAAAAACGTGATAACAAGCGAATAAACAGGGTTTTCCCCGGAGAACATCTTCTTTAAAAGTCGATTATCAGTATGGGTACTGCTATGGCTTCCTCTATTCAGTGCACAAAATGCAGCCGAGTCTATACTGTGGA
>CAYUTB010000014.1:0-27712 GCA_964447425.1 uncultured Candidatus Bathyarchaeia archaeon | reverse complement strand
GAGATGATCCCGATGCGCGACGGCGTAAAGCTCAAGACCATAATCCTCGTGCCGAAAGACGCGCAGGACGCTCCGATCGTGATCACACGTACGCCCTACAACGCAGCTGGGCGAACCCTCCGCTTCAACAGCTCGAACCTTTCCATGGTCGTGCCCCAGATGAACGATACCACGTCTGCGGCGCGCTACATCATCGTTTACCAGGATGTGCGTGGGAAATACGGCTCAGAGGGAGACTACATGATGAATAAGCCGCTAACGGGATCCCTAAACGAGACAGGCACCGACCACTCGACCGATAGCTACGACACCATCGACTGGCTGGTAAAGAACGTGCCAGAGTCAAACGGCCGCGTAGCCGCGATCGGCGGCTCCTATGAAGGCTACACAACCTTGATGTGCACGATAAATCCACATCCAGCGTTAAAAGCCGTGGTACCCTTCGCTGCGATGGTGGACAGCTGGATGGGTGATGACTGGTTTCACAATGGCGCGTTCCGCCAAGAAGCGTCGCTACCATACACATACGACCAGGAAGCGACGCGTAAGAACGAGATCAAATGGTGGTCCGGAAGCTACGACACCTATGACACCTTCCTACGCGCGGGTAACGCAGGCGCGATGGCAGCCTCGCGCGGCATGGAAAGCATCGGGTTCTGGCAGAAGCTCGCTGCGCACACAGCGTATGACTCCTTTTGGCAACAGCAGGCCATGGATAAGGTGCTCGCCCAACGCCCACTCACTGTGCCCATGCTGATCGTCGGCGGACTCTTCGACCAAGAGGATATCTATGGCTCACCCGCGCTCTACAAAGCGCTTGTAACCAAGGATCCTGATGGCAGGCTACTGCACTTCGTGCTCGGACCTTGGAACCACGGGCAAGGACGACGCGATGCACGCAGCCTCGGCTCACTACAGTTCGAGGGCGACACAGGCGGCTGGTTCAGGCGCAATGTGATGCAGCCGTTCCTGGATCACTACCTGAAGGACACCCAGAAACCGGACATCCCGCGTGTACTCGCGTACGAGACCGGATCGAATGCGTGGCACCGCTACGACGACTGGCCGCCTAGGTCGGAAGGCAACATGACTCATTCTCGCAGTCTTTATGCGCATGAAGACGGAAGACTCGGCTTTGAGGCACCGCCTACCGGAAAGCAAGCCTTCGACGAGTACATATCGGATCCAGCGAAGCCCGTCCCCTACCGGCAGAGACCGACGATACCGAGTTACGCATCGGAGTCAACTTGGGGCGAGTGGCTGGTGGACGACCAGCGCCACGCCGCCTCACGCACAGATGTACTGGTCTGGACCACGGAGCCGCTGAAGGAGTCCATGCGCGTCGCGGGTGAGCCAGTCGCGAGGCTGTTCGCCTCGACGAGCGGCAGCGATTCGGACTGGGTCGTGAAGATCATTGATGTCTGGCCAGACGAGGTGCCTGAGAACCCGAAGCTCGGTGGCTATCAGCAGATGCTTTCGGCCGACATCTT
The DNA here is from genome assembly GCA_964447425.1 of uncultured Candidatus Bathyarchaeia archaeon. Lineage (GTDB taxonomy): Archaea > Thermoproteota > Bathyarchaeia > TCS64 > TCS64 > RBG-16-57-9. The sequence goes on along the minus strand of CAYUTB010000014.1, from coordinate 26,222 downwards.
CCGCGGTCGGTATCGTGAGGACCTCGCTGTCGCGAAGCCGCTGGTGCCCGGTAAGGTGCTGGAGTACCGCATCCCCTTGCCGCAGGTTAGCCACACCTTCCTGCCCGGCCACCGGATAATGGTGCAGTTGCAGTCTAGCTGGTTCCCACTCTATGACCGTAACCCGCAGACCTTCGTGCCGAACATAATGTTTGCGCCGCCAGAGAGCTACAGGAAGGCGACGCAGCGCGTGTGGCGGACGGCGGAGTTCCCGACAGCGATCGAGCTTCCCATTATCTCTTAGCGTGTACTCGTCAATGGAAATTTATTTCCTTTTTACTGTTGCTTGTAAAATAGCGTTATTATTATTTAGTAAAATACTTCTGGAATAATTCTAGCTTGGCATCATCAGCAACCGGGTGGACGCCAAACAGGTCTCGTGTCACCCTAATTCATCGTCCTATACTAGGAACAAATTGTTACGCATATTGTAAAACACTTGTTTACGAATACCTATATGTGTAATGAGCGAATGGAATGATTGTTCCATATCGTTCCTCCAGATTCTTAATATGCATTATAAATCCATGTGAACAGGTGAAAGACTTGAAAAAAGCAAGATTAGCAATCCTTCTATCAACGATCCTAGTAGTATCTCTTACATGTGCTTACGCGTTTTGCGCTGTAAATACCCCTGTGTCTCCTGGGCCAGCCCCAGCTTCAGGGGATTCGATTCCAGACGGTAATCAATTCATTCAGCCCGAAGCACCCGGCATTGGACCTGCACCCAACTGCGGTGATGGAGTTTCAGACGGTAGCGGGTTCTAATCAATCCCGCGAATCTGCCCCAATTTTTTCTCTATATTTTATGAGATTTTAATGTGCTAGTAACTGAATTAAGTTCTCCAAATATTTCTAGATAGATTATGTCTCATGAAACAGGTAGGTTGAATTTCCCGTAGTATAACAAAAACAAGTGATGATAAAATCATCGATTAGAGACAGTATCATGTAACAAGCATATTCTTGGATGTTGGAGCTTGAGTTTTTCATTATCTTAACCTGCACTGAAATAAAAGCTACGAAAACTGGATAATGGGTTTTGTCTCATGTAACAAGCATATTGAATTTCCCACACTATAACAAAGATTTTGTTCCTCAAAATATTTTCGATACTTGATTTTTTTTGACAATAACCCTTTTCCAATAATAGCCTAAACAATACTTGTGACAGATAAACCTGAGATAAACGAGGTAGCAAAAGCACTATCAGATGAGTTTCGGGTAAAAATATTGTCGATTTTGCTTGGTGAAACACCAAAAAGATACAGTGATCTGTTACATCTCCTTGAGCCAGAAAACGAAACAGATTCCGGTAAACTCGCATATCATTTGAAAATATTATCAAATGCTGGACTAATTGTTAAAAATAATGAAAGTTATCGAGTAACTGAGATGGGCTGTCAGGTCTATTCCGCAATGGAAACCACAACAGATGTATGGGACAAACTAGTTCTGAGAGAAAATTTGAAACATCTAACTGTTTGGGAGGTATTGTATCTTTTATGGTCTGATAGCCTGAGTGTTGGAATTATATTCGTAGTAATCGGGCTAACAACGTTTCTACAAAAGGGTGGATGGACTTACGCTTTACTCGGAATTATTGGGGTTGTTCTAATGATTTCTTGGAGGATTAAATATCCAAGTGTTGAGGGTGATAAAAAAGAGGTTGTTAAAGAGTTAAAGACTCTACTTGGAGATAACCGATTGTTGCCTGAGCTTGTAAATATTCACGGCGTTTTTAGTCTAATTATTTTGTTAGGTTATGGTATGTTTATTTATACAAACGCTATCGTTTTAGACACGCTTTTTTTAGTGTTAATGATTGAGTGTGTATTAGGGGTAGGCATAGCTTATTGGTTAACTCTAAAAATGAAGGAAATTTGGTCTTGTTTTCAGATGGGTATAGTGCCTGTGAGTTATCAAGAAACACTTAGTATGATCTCCTCTTATACTTTGCAGTTTAATATGCTGTTCAGCATAATGTTTTTGGCTCGATTATTTTCACACTCACAATATAGGAGTCATTTATGGCTTCCAATAAATCTGCTAATAGCATCATACAATCTATTCAAAGATACTTTACCAACTGAATAAAGAACAGAGAGTAACTCGCAAACCTCATGTAACAAGCATATTCATTGAGTAATGGAGCTTGAGTTCTTCATTATCTTAACCAGAACGAGAACTGAAATAAAACAATATATAAAGAGCAATCATTTACGTAATCTTTGCCCCATTTTCTATAGGTTTGTCTGTTGTGAGTAGTACGCATTTCTCATCGATCTCAGCTGCAAGAAGCATCCCGTAGCTCATCTCGCCGAATATCTTGGCTGGCTTCAGGTTCACGATAACGGGAATAACCTTCCCCACAAGCTCCTCAGCAGTGTAATAGTCAACGAGGCTGCTGAGAATCTGGCGAAACTCTTCCTCTTCGCAGTCTACCTTGAGTCTGTAGAGCTTATCCGAGCCCTCTACCTTCTCACATGATTTGATGGTGCCTATCCTGATGTCAAGCCGTTTGAAGTCCTTGTATGCTACTTCTTCACTCATCTCGGTTTCACTCCCACCAATGGTTTCACGCTTTTAAAACTAATCAAGAATCATGAAAACCACAAACACTCATGAGGACATTTTATATTCAAACCCCAATAACAGAGAAACGAGTCAAAAATGAAGTACAGAGTACACAGATTCGATGCCAGATGAACCAAGACCAGAAACCACTAGAAGACTTCCTAAACAGTCTAAAGGGAGAACTCGTAAACATCATCCCCAACGTATGACCCCAATTCACCATGGGTGGGATGGGTGCCCGCGTCAGCTTCCTCTACATCGTAGAGAAACTAGGATAGATACTCCAAGGCTATGCGGGTGTACATCTCCGAGACCGGCGGCAGCCAACTCAGGGGAACATACTCATTCGCCTTATGAGTATCACCACGCTTGGGTCCGAGGTGCAGACAGGAAATTCCCCCTACCCCAGCCAACGTGTTGGCGTCCGTGATGCTCTTACTGTACTGGTACTGAGGCTCCACGCCCATCACATCAGTGTAAACCCTGTGGAATAACCGCAGGATAGGCTCCTCCGGGTCCATCTCAAAGGACTCGTACCGTGGCGGCTTCACCCGGACCTCAACACGGGACTTTAGGTTCAGTGCGGCTATTAGCTCCTCCATGTCCATTATGGCGCCTTCAACGGTCTCACCGGGGACGATGAGCCTGTTGACCTCAAATCTGCAGAAAGCAGGGACGAGCACCGAGTAGATATCGTATCCGCCCTCGATCTTCAGTGTGCTGTAGTTGCCCTTATCGAACTTTGGGTGGGTCCTCAGGTTCAGCTTATCGAGGTTGGCCAGTATCTTGCCCGCTTCTTCAACGGCGTTTACACCGTCCTCTGGTCTGAAGCCGTGGGCGGCTACCCCATGCACATGGATATCGTAGAGGAGCTTGCCAACTATGCCGAGGGGTACTGGTTTGGACTCATCGGCGGGGTATGGCTCGGCGAGCACAGCTGCGTCAACCTTTCCATACTCGGTCTTTAGCATGGCTACTGCGCCGTCTCCCATGGCTTCCTCATCGATGACCGCGCTCATGCTAAGTTCTCCTTTGAAATCTGCGCCGCTGTCAACTATCGCCCGGAGCATGTTCAGTGTACATGCGATGCCTGCCTTCATGTCGCAGGAACCTAACCCGTGGAGCTTGTCCCCCTTCTGCACAGGCATAAAGGGGTCGGTTGTCCATCCTTCAACCACTGGCACTGTGTCTGTGTGCCCATTGAAGTTTAGGCGTTTACCTTCCCCCATCCTGAGCTTGCCGTAGATGTTTGGTCTGTTAGGGTGAACCATGTGCTCGGTGGTCTCCAAGCCAAGTCGATCCAGTTCTAATCGAATATACTCCGCTATCTCAGCCTCATCCCCCACAACCGAGGGAAGCCTGATCATCTCCTCTGTGAGGCGCCGAGTATAAGAGTCATCTAGTTTGCGGATGGCTTCATCAATCATGCAGGAAATACGGGGGAGGATGTATAAAACTAGGAAAGGTACTGAAGCGCGATCCGGGTATACATCTCGGATACGGGGGGCAGCCACTCCAGCTTCACATACTCGTTGGGCTGGTGTGCCCCTCCCCGTTGGGGTCCGATGTGTATACAGGGGATTCCCTGTTCGCCTTGGAATATGTTGGCGTTTGTGATTCCATAAGCGTATTCATAGAGAGGCTTCTTCCCCATCACTTGCTGGTACACTGTGTCCAGTGTCTGCATCAGTGGCTCATCCTTTGAGCAAGTATACGGCTCATACTTGGGTGGCTTGACGCCCACATCCACCTTGGATTTTAGCGCCAAACTGTCAACGAGACGCTGCATATCATCCAAGGCATACTGGATAGACTCACCGGGCACAAGAAGCCTGTTAACCTCAAACCTCGCACTCTCAGGTACCACAACACTGTACTGCTGGTATCCACCCTCGGTCTTCAGCGTACAAACCGTGCCCTTACCGAAGTCTAGGTGATCCTTCAGCTGCAGCTTATCTAGATTCGCTATGATCTTCGCAGCGTCCTCCACCGCGTTAACCCCGAGTTGGGGTCTGAATCCGTGGGCTGCCTTTCCCTTCACCTTGATATTGTAGAGTACCTTGCCAGTCAACCCCAGTGGGATGGGCTTGGTCTCGTCCCCACAGTAGCTGTAGGTAAGCACCACGCCGTCGAGGCTTCTCCACTTGGGGACCTCCATCATCGCCCAAGCCCCGATATCAGTTGCCTCCTGATCCACTACGCCGCTGAAGCTCAGCTCACCCTTGAGCATGACGCCGCTATCAGCGACCGCCTTGATCATGTTGAGGCTGCAAGCGATGCCTGTCTTCATATCACAGGCGCCCCGCCCGAATAATTTCCCATCCTTGACCACCGCCTTGAATGGGTCGGTTTCCCAGTCATCACCCGCGGGAACCGTATCTGTGTGGGCGTTATAGTTGAGGCGTTTCCCCGGCTTGCCCCAATCCATGACGCCGTATATGTTGGGGCGCCCATCGGCGACATACTGAAGCTCGGTCTTCATCCCGTAGCTCTCCAGCTTCTCTTTGATGTAGAGAGCCAAAGCCTCCTCGTTCCCCACAACTGAGGGTATGGCGATCATTTCCTCGCTCAGCTTCACCGTGTAGGCGTCATCTAAGTGACGCAGAACAGTATCGATCATGGGTTGATGAATAATTTTGGATGTATAAAGGGTTATACTGTGAATATGACCTCTTATGCTTATAATATAGTCATAGTAAATGTAAACAGCAGTCTATTGTATGTTTAGAAGGAATTATTTTATAATTTTAAAATATATATAATTCTATATATTCAGTTTAAATACTTTTGAAACAGCATCTGTTTGGTGTATTGAATGTCAAATAGTGATGAGATTAGAACGCCTATCGTTGAGGTGTGGCGGAATGTTTTACTGGTTTCAATAGTCGGTGTACTAGACACTAACAGAACTAAAATTCTAACAGAGCGACTTCTCGATCAACTGGTTGAACAAGAAGCCTTGGTAGTGATACTGGATCTCGACGGGGTATCAGTAATGGATACTCTTGTCGCAAAACACGTGATCAACACAATCAAGACGATCAAACTGATGGGACCAGAGGTCATAATATCAGGAATAAGACCAGATGTCGCACAGACAATGGTAAGCCTCGGAGTCAACTTCGATGTAGAGACATTCAATTTACTAAGAAGAGCCATGGAGCATGCTATGAATATACTCGGGTTAAAAGTCGTATCATCGAAGTAGATGGCATGAGATATGTGAAGAAGGGATGATGGAAATGGGGCTGAATCAAGTATCTTATCAAAAGATAAAAGACTCCATAATAATCACACCAAAAGAGTCGATGCATGATTCATATGTTCAACAGTTCATAGAAAATACTCTGAACATACTGGTGAGAGAAAACCCAAAAATCATGATAATAGACCTCAGCCACATCGAGACAGTTGATAGCTTCATGGGAAGAACCATCAACGAATTAGTAAAATCCGCAAAACTCGTCGGAGTCAAAACATCAGCAATAGGGATAAGACCCGAAGTCGCCATAACACTAGTTGAACTAGGTTTCAATCTATTAAACGTAAAAATGTACCGCACACTCGAACAGGCACTATACAACCAGAATGAGGTTGATTAGTTGAACCTACTAGAAGAGGTTCCAATAAAGACTGAAGAAGACATCATAAAAAGCAGAGCCCTCGCACGCGAAAAAGCTAAGGAAATGGGATTCAGCGTAGTAGATCAAACAAGAATTGCTACAGCTGTATCAGAGATAGCTCGAAACGCACTGTTACATGGCTTAGGAGGCGTTATGAGGGTAGTTGTTAGTGCCGATGGCAATTGTATTGAGATCATCGTCGAGGATAAGGGACCGGGAATACCGGATATCAAGCTAGCCATGACCGATGGATACACAACAAAAAAAGGGATGGGCTATGGCTTGGGTGGAGCCAGCAGGTTAATGGACGAACTGGCTATCGATTCCAGTGTCGGAGTAGGCACAAAAGTTTCCATGAAAAAATACCTAAGAAGCTGAATTCATTTGAAATACAGCGTAAAGTCACAGCCCAAACAGGGAGAAACGGTAAACGGAGACGGCTATCTGATTATAGAAGGAGAAGACTACTCGGTTTTCTGTGTAATTGATGGACTCGGTCACGGTGTTAAGGCTCATGAAGTAACCGAACTGACCCGTAGCTATATTGAGGAAAATATTTCACTTGATATCGAGGGATTGGTTCGAGGCTGTCATGGGCGTCTTCAACGTAGCCGAGGCGTAGTATTAGGGTTGGTTTTGATTAACTGGATCGAAAAAAGGTTCTCCTATATTGGCGTGGGCAACATTGAGATCAGGGTTATCAGTCAAAACCATGTGCAACCAGTCAGCTACCCCGGCATACTAGGGGACAATATGGAGATAGTGAAGAGATTTGATTACCCCATAGAAACCGGCATGGTTTTTGTACTATACACCGATGGGATTACCTCAAAGATCGAGTCAGAGGTTTTCCAAGAGGATAAAAACCCCGAAGAACAAGCCCAGTATATCATCCAAAATTATTCAAGGCCCCATGATGACGCAACCATACTGATAGGAGTGATAGAATAAATGAGCATAAACATTGAATCAAGAAACTTCCTATACTCACTACTAAAATCCTACCTAGATTCACCCACAGAGGAATCACTCTACGAGGCATACGAGTGGGGAAAAAAGCTCTACCTATCAAAAGTATCACCAGACATACTGATCTGGCTATTCCTCGAAACCAAAGAGCTCCTGAAAAAAGAACACCCAATAGAAATGCGAGACTCTGAGGCAGACTTCGATAAGATATTATTAGAGATAATGGCAGCCTATAACCTACAATTCTACCAGAGCCTACAGATGCAGAAAGAACTGGAAGCGACAGTAAAACGACTGCAAGAACTGGATACAATGAAAAGCCAGTTCATCTCCACAGCAGCCCATGAACTCAGAACTCCACTAACAGCCATCAAAGGATTCTTTGAACTCTGCCAGCAGGAACAAGACCTGAGTGAAGACCACATGCACTATCTGGAGATAATCATGCGGAATGTCAATCGACTTGAACTCATCACACATGACTTGCTCGATCAGCAGAGACTGCTGACGGGTAAACTCACTATGGGGATCGCGGAACATGATCTAAATAACATCGTTGGACAGGCTGTAGAAGAGATAAAGCCGCTGCTGGATGAAAATAACCAAAAGATCATTGTCTTCTCAGAGTCAAACACATTGATAGTAGATGCAGACGAGACACGCATTATCCAAGTCATAACCAATATCCTGAGCAACGCATCCAAGTTCTCACCCATGAATGAGGAGATCACTATCGAGTTATTCAGCAACAACGGCGATCTCTGCGTCTCAATATCAGACAAAGGAATAGGGATATCAGAGGAGGATCAACGTAAATTATTTGTCCCATTCCCACAAATAACAAAACAGCATAACTACGCAGGGGTCGGGCTTGGACTCAGCATATCCAAAGGACTCATGGAGCTTCAGAAAGGAAACTTAACATGTTTCTCAGAGGGTACCGATAAAGGCTCCACATTCACCATAACTATACCAAACGCGTCAAAGAAGAAGTTAATAGCTGAAGTCTAAGCGAAAAATGGGGCTAGGATAGGAACCGAGCAGCCAACTCAGCGTATACCCTAGTCACTGGTGGAAGCGAGTCCAGTGTGGTGTACTCGTTCTTCTGATGCGGACCACCAGCAACGGGTCCAAGATGCATACATGGGATGCCACCCTCACCGCAGAAGGTGTTAGCATCCGTTATACTGCTGCTATACTCGTAGTGCGGAGCCTTACCCATCACATCCGTGTAGCTCTTGTCGAATAGCTCCACGAAGGGATCGCTTCTCTTCATCACATAGGATGCGTAGAGCGGCGCCTTGGTCTTCACCTCAACCCTTGCATCAAGGTTCAGGGAAGCCACAAGCTCCTCCATATCAAGGATAACGCCCTCAACGATCTCACCCGGCACCGTCAAACGGTTTACCTCAAACCTGCACTCGGCTGGAACCACGACGCTGTACACATTGTAACCGCCCTCGATCTTCAGTGTGCTATAGTTACCGCGGAATCCCTCTTTCTCGGCTATCTTGAGTTTATGCAGATTAGCCAAGATTATCCCCGCCTGCTCCACTGCGTTGATGCCCTCCTCTGGCGAGAACCCATGAGCCGCCTTACCATACACGTAGATATCGTAGAGCACCTTACCCGTGATCCCCAACGCGGTTGGATGGGCTTCGGTTGCCTGATTTGGCTCACCCAAAAGGATGGCGTCCACCTTACCCCAATCAGTCTTGAGCATGGCCTTGGCGCCCTCACCATAAGCCTCCTCATCGATAACACCGGCGAAGCTCAGCTCGCCATTAAACCCGTACCCGCTATCAGCGAAAGCCTTCAGCATACTCAGGGTGCATGCTATACCGCCCTTCATGTCGTTGCTGCCGAGACCATAGATCTTGCCGTCTTTCTTCACAGGCTTGAATGGGTCTGTTTCCCACCCCGCTACCACCGGCACCGTGTCCATGTGTCCACAAAAGTTGAGGCGTTTTCCCGGCTTATCGCCCTTGAGTTTGCCGTAAACGTTGGGTCTGCCGGGTTTAACCTCATGAAGCTCTGTTTTAAATCCCAGAGACATCAGCTCAGCCTGTAGGTAGTGGGCTAGTTCTTTCTCTTCCTTAACGACGCTGGGGATGGCAATCATCTCCTCCAGCTTCTTGACCGTGTAATCATGGTCTATGTGTTTGAGCAAATCGCTATGCATACAGTAAACAGATAGACGGATAGGTATAATTCTTGCTAGACGGTTTTCAGTTGCGCATTATACATATCCAGTATCTCACCCACCTGCGTCGCCTCATCAGCCGACTTATCATCACGCCAACGAGTAAACCTCGGGAACCTTATGGCTAACCCCGAGCCCTCACGCAGCTCATTATACGCTGCCTTATGGAGGGGACTGAGGGTGATCTCGTCCCCAAGCACCTCCATCACCACAAAAGGCTCAAACCAGATATCGGGCTCCAAAACCGAGTCCACGTTACTGGGCTTGTGCTCCATCCTGTACATGTCAAGCCTCTTAGGCATCTCCGCGAGGTTCTCATCAGTAAATCCGGAGCCCACCTTACAGACGCTCTTATACATATCATCCTCAGGGTCATACGCAGCCACAAGCAAGGCACCATAGTTTCCGGCACGCCTACCCCTACCATACAGGGCGCCCACCACAACCAAGTCGATGTGGTCCTGCATCTTGCTCTGATAGCTGCGTTTGAGCTTGACCCAGAGCCAAGAACGGGCGCCTGCCCGGTAAACCGAGTCCTCCGCGGTGGATTTCACCACAAGCCCCTCGGTTCCCTCACTGATAGCGAGCTGGAAGAACTTGTCAAGCTCATCAGGGTCGCTGGTCTCAAGCCTCTCAACTAGTTTGAAGCCCTCGGTCTCATCAGTAATAGCCTCAAGGCGGCTGATACGGGTAGGATAAGCTGTAAGCGTAAGGTCCTCACCATCATAGAGACAGTCAAACAGATAGACGCGTACTGGTATCTTCTCCATCATCTCCGCTATCCCATACTTGCGGCGCCTCTGCATCAATGTCTGAAAGGGCAAATCATCCCCAGTATCAGGGTCATACGCCACAGCCTCACCCTCGATAATCGCCCTATCGGCACTGACCTGAGCCTTGGTCATCTCAACAGCGTCAGGGTACATGGATGTGATGTTCTCCAGCCGCCTGCTGAATATCTGAACCCTATCCCCGTCCTTATGGATCTGAAAACGCTCCCCATCCAGCTTAAACTCGGCGCTACAGTGACCTCCGAGCTTCTCGATCACCTCCACCGCGGTTGAGAGCCTCTGGGCTGCCATCACCCTGATGGGGGAACCCACACGCACCTTGAAGTGCTCCACTCCCTCCATTCCCTCCTCGATAAGGGTCACCGCCACTGCGCCCAAGTCGCTGCTCATATTATACGCCCGCTCCAACACGGGGCGCATATCCTTTGACCCAGTGTAAGCCTGTGAGAGAGCATCCAAGATAGTCATATCACCGATGCCCATCCTGAGCTTACCCTCCACCATCCTACTCAGGTAACGAGACCCCAGCGGTGAGGCATCTGCCAGCAGGCTGCCCAAGCCATCCATCTTCTGCTTCGAGCTACCAGTACCACCACGGTTGGCGATATCATCCAGCCCACTGTAGATATCCGAGACACTCAGTTCCTTCTTGAAGAAACCCTTCTGCTGCTTCTTCTTCATAGCCTCCTCGGCGGCTAAACCGATATCACCCAGCTCCTGAACCATAACCTCAATCGCATTCTTCTTCAAACCAGTGACCCGTGTAAGGGTCTCGACAACCATCTTCTCAGCCATACCGATCTCGGGCTCACCCTTCCAATCGGGGTGTATCTTGCCCTGAGTGAGGTAGATGATCTTGTCTATCTCCTCGGCGGTGGCTTCCTTGAATAACTCGGCGAGGATGTCTGTCATCTCAAGGCGCTTTGTGGTGGATTCCAGTTTCAGATATGTGTCAACAAGAGTATCGAAGAGCATTATACAGAAAATAGATGGCTTTTATTGATTAAGCTTACCTACTATACCATGTAGCTCTGAGCTTCCCGCTCCTTCATACAGTTGTACTCATCAAGCGCCTCGATGAGACAGTACTCACCCATCCGCTCAGTGAACAAACTAAACACATAATCAGAGCCCCGCGAGACCTCGATACAAGTCAACAGATTAGGCGGGAAGTAGTCGTTGCTGAGCCTTGACCAGATCTGATCTATCTTGGGGTAATGCATGTGCCTGAGAACTACGTAGCCCCTGTAATGGGTCACCATATCCACGTACTGGATAGCCCATAGGCTAGCCAAGTCCTCATAATCCTTGATGACGCTGCTGGCGCCTTCTTTTTTTATGATCTGGAGGCTCTTCTCAAGTTTATCCTCATGCTTGGAGAGAATATGCTTGCATGTAGCCAACAGCAGTTTATCTCCGCCAACGTGGTCATCGGCGTGAATAATCTCATGGACCGCGCTGTACACTGTCAAAGTATCGGCGAAATCAGGCATATCCATGGGGTGATCGCTGCTGGGTAAGCGCTTATCGAGGAAAATACTGGCTGGTGGCTGGAAACTCCCGAAGTCCATGCTATAGTTCTTGCCCTTCGGGTTGTTGATGTACATGGCTTTGAAGTTGCCCTGTTTGAGTCTCCGGGACGTCAGGGGTAGGTTGGGCATAATTGGTAAATTTAGTTGTCTCTGAGTCTTGTCTATGAGGTTCAGGGAATCACTGACTAGTATTCGAACATCCCTGTCAGTCAGCTCCTTTCTCAGAGTCAAACCGTATCTATGAAGAGAAGTGGGTATAGAATAAAAATCCATGGTTCTATGCTTAATAAATACAACGGGAATAACACGCATTAGCTAAATACTCCAAAAATCGGTGTTCAACATATAATATCCCGGGCAGCCAACTCGCAATAGGTGGCGGAGGACCCCATTGCCTCACATGCCCAATACTCAGAGACTAGAAGAACCTGTCAAGGCTAACAGCATCCGACTCCTTCTCTTCTATGAGGAAGGGCAGGAGTATACTTTTCCTAGCCTCGTCCAGAAGCTGGACATATTTCTTGTAGTCAAACTTCTTCTGGAACCCAGCTGGGCTAACACGCCTGAATGGGTTACTGTGCTCCGAGTCAACGTATATGTAGCCGATGACGCTGCCGCGGTCAACCTCTGCGCCGTTGATATCCAGTGCTTCAGCGGCAGCCACATGGGGAAGCCGAGCCTTGTACTTGGAGGGCTTGCGCCTGAGAATGGTCTTCGCCTCAAGCTCACTGATAGGCACCAAGCCCTGTTTCAGCTCCCTTGCTGCCTTATTGATGACCTTATCGACTTCTTGTACCCCTTCTGTGAGCACAGCCTCCATTGAGCCCTTGCATAGAAGTGCCTTGATGGCTTCTCTCTGGGCATCAGCGATGAATGGGGCTGTGTTTCGTCGCCTGAGCTCTATGCCACGGCAAACCAGTTCGCCATCATACCGTATCCCATAGTATCTGTTTATGGCGCCGAACTCCTTGCCAGACTTCTGAGGCAGCAATACGAGGTACTTGAAGTGGTTCTCTACTGTGATGGGGAGATCAAGCTCATTCTTGATTTGGACAGCCAATGCATCAAAATCTTCTCGGGTAGCATCCGGTCTCTCAAGGAAGAGGCTGTCACTGTTCCCGTAGAGGGTGTGGAACCCCTCGCTACGCGCGATATTCATCGCCTTTACAAGGTTCTCACGGGCAGCCTTGTTGATCTCCATGAAGGTATCCATGTTTCCGAACTTGTTCGCCCAGCATCCACTGTACCCGTAGGTGCAGAAGAGTATCTCCTTGAGTGCCTGCTGCCGGGTCTCGCACCAGAACCACATCTCGGGCTGGTCCTCCAGCGTCTTCCGTAGGTGCTTATAGTAGAGCCTCCGCTTCAAGGTGTCACGGGTGAAGTCTAGGAGAAAGCCCTCTGATTCCCGCTCGGTGCGTATGTTCTCGTAGCTGATGTTTTCCATAAGGATCAGGTGGGGGAACATGCTCTCAAAATCCAGCGCAGCAACATTTTCATGGAGCCCCACAGTGGGCGCGAAGATCAATCCACCGTGGTCACGCTCACGCAGAAGCTCCTCAAGACTCATCACAGGCTGATAGAAGCCACGGCGAGGCAACAGGTACCCCAGCCTTCTAGCCTCGTAGCATTGCCTGCTCTCGATGGCTCGTCCAGCTGCCCACTCTGAGCCGACCCTAGGCACCTCACGGGTGTACTGTATGCGCTCGACGATGCCCGCGAGGCTCATCCGCCTATAGGATAAGAGGTTGAGGTAGACACGCCCCTTTTCGAGGTGGAAGCTTTTTTGATGAAATATACCCAGACTGGGCTGCCTGTGTTTTATGCAGAGCTTCAGCAGCTTCTTCATATCGGCTTCAAGGCAGCTGATGAAGTCTGGGTCTGTCTCAGTGATGAAATCCATGAATGAGGTGAGGCTCTCCTTCTCTGATCCAGTAAAGCTGTACTCTTCACACATCCCTTCATCGTATGTGATGAAGGATAACTGCTCATCCTGCGGATAAATTTCGAAGCAAAGCACATTGAAGGGCGGTGGCTCGACCCTGAGATCAAGAGGAACCTGCTCCATGGATCGTATTTTCCCAGCATCCTCATCAATTATCACCGATCCCAGAGGAATCAAACCGTAATCGGCTAGAAACCGCTGGGTATGAGATAGGTCGCTATCGAAGACCTCGCCATATTTTTCAGCTAGACGCAGCACAGAGCGGTACTGCTCCACGGATTCAACGCGGACCCTGAGCACGCTGCTCCGCTCAGTGTCGCCAATCGAGGTATAGCGCTGGGATGTCTCGATCAATGGGATATTTGGGTGCTCATCAAAGAGGTCCACGAAAGCGTTGAAGGAGACCTTTTCTGGGAGAACAAAGAAATCGGGGTAATATCTGAGGCGAAGCTCTACTCTTTCATCACCGGTCTTCACCCAGAGGAATGCCTCATCGTCTCTGAGCCTGACATCGAGGAGCCACCCCTCAAGCCTCATCTTTCTTCTCCAACGCCTCAACCCTGCGCCTGAGAGCCTCGATCTCACGCCGATTCGATACTATGCCCGTTAGGTTCAAGAGGTCTAATGCAGAGACCACCTGAGCATATATCATTGCCCCCTGTTCAAGGTTCCAGTCCGTCCAGACCCTGTCAAAAGATGCCTGCATCTCATCATCCTTCAACGCCTCACGGTATCCTCCGCGAAGATGACTCATGGATTCCTGTAATCTGCCTCGCATCGAGTCCTTTGTAATCCTACCCAAAACATTCTCCTCCTCACCATTCAAACTAACACGTTTGCCAGCTCGCATCTTATCGAAGTGCTTCACCAGCTGAGCCGAGACATCTCCACCACTCATCATCCTCAAGTAAACCATAACATTGGCTGCGTGTCTGAGATAACTACCACCCATGGGCTCGGGAAGAAGGTCACGTCGCTTCTTCGCCTCACACGATGCCACAAGGGAGACCTGATGAATCGTGCATAACTCCTTGAGCTTCGAGACCACACCAGTGAACTCGGTCTGCTCCTCGAACCCCATAGCGGTCTCGCTGTAGAAGAGCTTGGATATCTGCTGCACAGCCACAAGCCGCACAGTGCCCACCTTCTCGATAACCTCCTCCACGAGGCTGGGCGCCCTCATCAGCTGCGCCTCAGAGAAGACCCCGATGATGTGAATCCTGCTCAATGAGTCCTCCACATTCAAACCGGAGGACTCCAGCAGATCCAGAAGCATCTCGGAGTCAAAGGTAGTCCTGTCACGCCGATAGTTACCGCAGAGTATGTAGATCACGTGGCTCGATGTCTCCCTGATGGTCTCCACCATCAGCCTGTAGAGTAGTCTGTCAGTCACCTTCTCCTTGCCTGAGCCAAATAAGAGATAAAAACGGGTGGGCTCGATTCCGCCCAGAAGTTGATCAAGGCGATGACTACCCGTAGAAAGCCTGGAAACCTCTGCACGGTTAGCATAGACTTGGAGAGCACTCGTGAAGGTTGATGCCGAATCGAGTGGTCTACGGGTTATCATCGCAAGCATGAACTGCCCTGTTTGTTACTTAAAGGGAACCATGTGCGCTGCAGTGGGGAGATATGTGAAAGAGGTCACTCAAGTTTGTAGCCTTTGGGGACACTTTCACCGTCGAGGTAGACTGCTTCTGGTCCAATACCGAATCTGCCCTTTGAGATCATCTGGATCGTCATGGGGTAGATCACCCAGTCGCCCTTCTTTTTCAGCTGGTCCTGATAACTGGAGACAACTTTTTCCCGGATCACTTTATCGCTATCAAGCTCCTCGATGGATACATCAAGCCTGATTTTCACAGGAGAGGAGATAACAAGAATCTCACCGTGATCAACCTCCTCACGCACTATGTGAGTGGTTGACCTGATCTCTAGTTCACCAGCCAGAATAGCCTCCTCGACCACATGGATGCCCACGTATTTCCGCTTATCACCCTCCATGATTGATAGATCAGCGGGGTGCACATTCACCACCTTCCCAGCATACCTCTCAAGAAGCACAGCTGTCATGATACTCATGTAACCAGCGTTGGCGACTAAGTCCAGATCATACTCGGCTAGTTTCTCCAATACCAGTTTATCAAAATCGGGGCGAATACTTAGATCGGTGCGCTTTAGGCCACGCTCAGAATAGAAATCCCGAATATCCACACACTCATACTTGATATCATACTCCTCTGCGATATCTTTCGCTCGGCACATCTTCTCCCCACTACGATTAGTCCGTTCATCCTTTACATCAGAGAAGATGAGGGCGACATAATAGTTGGAGTCTGGCTCACTGGATTTCTCTATGATCTTCAACCCGTTTGTGCCTGAACCAGAGATAAAGAGGGCTACACGCATCTTGCGGGAATCACTAAAGGGAAATAATGGGCTATACGCCATGAGTCAGGAACTTGCTAGATGAGATATAAAATTAACCCCAGCCCAGAAAACAGTCTCCTAGCTATAAATAGTCCAAACAACTCTAAATATCATGGAAAGCCAAGACAACGACCTGTTTCAATCAATAATCGAATCCTTCCCCAGGTCAGTGCTCGTCTTAGACATTACAGGTCACATTACTTACGCCAACCCAGCAACCACAGAGTTAACCGGGTACAGCCGGGAAGAGATACTTGGAAAACACTTTACAAAGCTTGGCTTTCTCAGATTACAAGATGTACCTAAACTCATCACCTTCTCCTCAGAGCTTCTAAGAGGCGAATCCCTGAAGCAAATAGAAATCGCATATAAGACAAAAGAGGGAGCGACCCGCTGGGGAGTAGGATACATCACAGTACTAAAAATAGATGGAAAAATCAGCGGGATTCAAGTAATATCCGAGGAAATCACTGAGCAGAAGAGACTCGCACAGAGTCTCAGACATAGTGAAGAAAAATACCGTATCTTTGGGGACGCCACCAAAGAAGGCTGGATTGAAATAGAGACTGATGGAACAATAATATCAGTAAACCAAATTGGCGCCAAAATATTAGGATACGAACCGGATGAACTCATTGGAACTCTCATAACAAACTATTATGTATATCCAGAAAAGAGAGCAGAACTCGTTAACCAGTTACTTCGAGATGGCTTTGTAGTAGATTACAGAATAGAGTTTAAAGGAAAAAACAACAAGAGGGGTTACATCTCCATCAATGGAACCGTTTACGAAGATGAAACAACTAGAAAACCCCACTTTGTTACAACTTTTCGAGATGTTACCCCACAAATAAACTATTTTCAGAGACTAGAGGCGCTACTGAAACACGCAGCCGCCCTAAGCAGAGCCAGCACAGTAGATGAAGTGGCGGAAATCACAGAGGAGACACTGACACAAACCATTGGATTCGACAGGGGAAGCATGGGAATAGTTGAGGAAAACATACTCAACCATAGATACAGGTGGGGTGTAGAAACTGAAGGTGAATTCAAACTCCCTTTAGATGGAACAGGAATTACGGTTAAAGCAATCAAAACAGGTGAAACTCAGCAAGTCGATAACGTAGAAGAAAACCCGCTATTTGTGGATGCAGCTGGAGACATGATCACTAAATCAGAGTTAACAGTCCCCGTCATCATTGCCCAAGAGGCTGTCGCCGTACTCAATATTGAGAGCGAGAAAATCAAAGCCTTCTCTGAACTGGATAGGAAGCTAATGGAGATATTCGCTGAGCAAGTATCATCCACATTACAGAGAATACAGGCACAACGAGCCCAACGAGAGATACTGGAAAGATTTAGTGCATTCCGCAATGCTGCTTCTGAATCATTTGTAGTTCTAGACAGGGAATTCAATATAATCGACGTGAATCGGATAGGGGCTCAAAGATTTGGGGTAAATAGAGAGGAAGTAATCGGCAGATCCCTATTCAATCTTCAACCCGATCTAAAAAATTCTGAGAGATACAGACAATACATCGAAATCATGGAGACGGGCATACCCAATGTCTTCGATGTCTACGATCATTACTCAGGTATCGAGTTCCTAAGAATAAACGCCTTCAAGGTGGGAGAGGGGTTAGGGTTAATCGCCTCAGATCTCACAGAGCTTCGCAATGAACAAGAAGCAAGAGCCAGGCTTGATCAAGAACTATTCGAACAAAAGATCCTTGCAGATCAACTCGTTGAAATGGATCGAATGAAAACAAACTTGATGAACACAGCCGCCCATGAGATCAGAACCCCCATCACAGCAATCAAAGGCTACGCAGAGTTAATGGAAGGAATAATCACAGAAGAAAAAAACCCAGCTCTCAACCAATACCTAGAAGTTATCACAAGAAACATCAACCGGCTTGAGCGCCTCAGCAATGATCTATTAGACATGCAGAGAATCAAATCCAACCGAATGATAATAGAGAAGGAAAAAATCGAGATAGCCTCATTAATGGATGCTATTTCCCAAGAAATGAGACTGCTGCTAAAGGAAAGAAATCAGACGCTCGAAATTAACATCAGTACCGACGAGAAAATCATATTCTGCAATGAGATGAGGATGACACAAGTACTCATAAACCTCGTCAGTAACGCATCACATTACTCGCCAACAGACACAAAAATCGAAGTGAATGTCACCTTTACAGGGGATAAACACCAAATCACCGTCAAGGATAATGGGGTAGGGATATCAGAGAAAAATATGCCCAAGCTATTCATACCATTCCCAGATATTCAATCGAATATCCAACGGGGAACAGGACTTGGACTCAGCATCTGCAAGGAAATAATACAACTCCATGGAGGACAGATCTGGGCAGAATCAGAGGGCATAGGTAAGGGTTCTACGTTTTCCTTTACAATACCAAAGTAACCAACAATAAACCACTTTCACCTACCCCCACACTTCAACACACTGCGTCTACCTTAAAACCGATTTCAGGACTGAACCATTTGAACAGAGATGGCACAAGAATATGTAATACTTCACGAGCCAATCGTTGAAGTAGCTGAAGAACTACACGAAGCCCTAACCAGATGCAAGAGCTGTGACCACATCGTCCCCAAGACAATGTTATGCCTATACTGCGGCGCTCCAATACTATACAGACACCCCCAACAGGAGTAGATCACATGCAGCCCCAGAGAGACCAAGTACACGCGCAACTAAGGGTACTCGGAATGAGGCACACATGGGAAATAATAGCCAACATCAGAAACGGCTCCAAATACATGAAACAGATAGCATTAGAGACTGAAATCCCCTACACAACGGTCCAGAAACGGATAAACGACATGGAGCAAGCGGGAATCGTCAGAGTCTTCAGTGACACCGATCAGGAAACTGGAAAAGCCATCAAAAAAGTACGGGTAAGCAGATTCAAGATCAACATAGATCCATACACCATAGAGAAGATGATCTCAGACGACACCCAGTTCATAAACAGATAGATTAAGTGGTATACTTCTTCTCCGAGAGATACCTGTCACGATTATCAGGAAGCACAGTAGCAATATTCTTACCGGGACCCAGTTCCTCAGCCAGCTTACACGCCATAAACGCATTCGCCCCAGAAGAGATACCGCAGAACAAGCCCTCCTCACGGACAAGGCGATCAGACATAGCGATAGCGTCACTGTTGGAAACCTTTACGACGCGGTCCACGATGCCGCTGTTCATCATCTCCTCGATGATACCACCACAGACCTCATCACCTGTACCCGGGACACGGGTATAACCCCCACTGATAGGGTAACGAGCTGAGCCGGGCTCCAAACCCACGATCAACACATCGGGATACGCTTCACGCAGCGCCTTAGCCACACCATACAATGTGCCACCCACACCGATACTCGCCACAAAAGCATCAACAGGATCACCAAGCTGCTGAACAATCTCCCGACCAGTCTTCACATGCGCCCGAGTATTCGCTGGGTTACTGAACTGCCTAGCCCACCACACCTTCGGGTTCTTTGACTCCACCTCTAGACACTTGATCCGTGTATCAATCTCCACCTCAGCGCCAGCGATACTACCCTCACTGCCACCCTCAAGCTTCAACTCATGAACCTTAGCCCCATAGTTCTCCATGATCTTGATGCGCTCAGGGGTCATCCCCTCAGGCATATAGATCTCAACCTTGTACCCAAGCTGGGTGCCTACAAAGCTCAACGCGGTGCCTGTATTGCCTGTACTCGCCTCGATAATGGTGTAACCCGGCTTCAACAAGCCCCGCTCCTCGGCGTCACGGATCATCTCAACTGCGATACGATCCTTCAGACTGCCACTGGGGTTCAGATACTCAGCCTTCGCGTAAACATTACCCGAACTGGGCTTCACAACCTTACCGAGTTTAACTAGAGGAGTATTCCCAATCCGATCAAGAATAGAGTTAACATAGCTCATGATAACAAAAGAAACACGGTACAAGTATTAAAAAAGAAAGGAGAAACTAGCTCCTCGCGATATCCTCTACCGCCGAGATCAAGTGATCGATCTCCTCAACCGTATTATAGAGATAGGTTGAAGCCCTCACATTCCCCTCGTTGAGCTTGAAAAGCTCCTTCATCAAAGGCAGAGCACAGTGATGCCCACTACGAGTAGCCACATCATACTCCACGTCAAGGGTCAATGAGACGTCATGAGGATTCATATCACCGATGTTGAAGGTAGCAAGACCCACCCTCTGCTTCGGGTCCTTCGGACCATAAACCTCCACCCCATCAATAGTAGATAAACCATCGAGAAGCCTATTCGCCAGCTTAAGGTCCCACTCCTCGACGTTCTTCATACCAACCCGCCTCAGATATCTGCAGGCTTCTCCCAATCCGATAACCTGCGCGATAGCAGGCGTACCAGCCTCATACTTCATCGGAGGAACCGCTAACACATAATCATCAATACTGACATCAGCGATGGTGCCACCACCGATACAGAGAGGCTCAGTAGTACCAAGCTCTGCATCAGCGATGTACAAGCCACCCGAACCAGTCGGACCCAGCATCTTGTGACCGCTAAAGGCGAGGAAATCAACCCCAAGATCCTTAACATTGGTTTTGATATGTGGGACACCCTGAGCGCCATCAACCAAGACCTTGGCGCCATGCTCATGAGCTATCTCAATAATCTCCTTGATGGGCACAATACACCCCAAGACATTGGATACATGAGTCACAGCCACAAGCCGCGTATTATCATCAATAGCCTTCTCCCAGTCAGCCAAATCGAAAATACCCTCAGTGTCGCTACGAACCACCTCAACACCAGTACCATAGCGCTGCCTCACACGCAGCCAAGTAATGAAATTACTATGATGCTCAATAACACTGGTAACGATCTTATCCGACTTCTTCCAGTCCTGACTATTCGCCACCAGATTAATCCCCTCCGTGGTGTTCTTGATCATAGCCACATTCGCCTTACTGGGTGCACCGATAAACCGGGCCGCCTCCTCGTGGGCGTGCTCATATTCCTCGCTGGCCTTCTGGCTCCAACGGTGAACACCGCGCTCCACATTCGCCCTGTAGTTACGGTAGAACTCCATCTCCTTGAGCACAACCTGCTCAGGAGTCAAGCTACTAGCAGCACTATCAAGATAAATCAAACCCTTATTCAGGATAGGGAAATCCCCACGAATCGATTTGACATCCAACAAATTATATCAAAAGAAAGAACGCCCAAGGGGCTTAAAAAAGGTGGCTAAGGAACAGTAACACTCTTCGCGAGATTCCTAGGCTTATCAGGGTCAAGCCCCTTCATGACAGCCAAATGATACGCGAACAACTGAAGAGGCGTGATATACACTATCGGAGATAATTCATCCGGGATACCCCGGGGCATCTCCACGACCTCATCACTGACTCGTTTAATATCCTCATCACCCTCCTCGCAGATGGAGATAATCTTGGCGCCCCGGCTCTTCATCTCCATGATGCTACCAATAATATGGGTATGAGACTCACCTCTCGGACAGACGAAGACACAGGTCACGCCCTCCTCGATGATACTGATGGGACCATGCTTGCTCTCCCCAGCCGGATAAGCCAAAGAAGGCACATAAGTGATCTCAAGAAGCTTCAAACGACCCTCCAAAGCAGTAGCAGAGCTAATACCCCTACCCAGGAAAACATAGAGCTCCTCATTCAGATTAGAACGCGCAAGCTCCTTGATCCTCTCCTCATTTTTAGCTAAGGTCTCCTCGACCCAGTCAGGCACCATGTGAAGCTTGGCATAAAGATCATCAAGCTCGTCCTGAGATAGCTTACCACGGTTCTTCGCCAAGAGTAACGCCATCTGCGCCAAGACCAGCACCTGAGACGTAAAGGTCTTCGTAGCAGCCACCCCGATCTCGGGACCAGACTGCTGGATAATATAGGCTCGTGCGACACGGGTAAGAGTCGATCCAACCGTGTTTGTGATGCCCAGAACCGTCGAGGCCCTCATACGGGCGTGATCAATGGCTTTCAATGTATCATATGTCTCACCGGATTGGCTCACAGTAAGTACAATAGAGTCAATTCCAACTGTCGAGCCATACCGCTCCATAAACTCAGATGAGACAACCGGGAACGTCGTCAACCGAGCCAGCTTCGAGAACAAATAAGACCCTGCTAGACAGCTGTGGAAGCTCGTGCCAGCGGCTACGAGGAAAACCTCCTTACCCCGGTCTAGGAACTGGGTTAATAGATCCAGGTACCTTTCCTGAAGCCTCAATCCATCCCTGAGACTGGTGGGCTGCTCATAGATCTCCTTGAGCATGTAATGTTTGTATCCCTGCTTCTCGGCCATCTCTGGGCTCCAGGTAATAGTGGTGTTTGGGCGCTCGATCTCGGAGCCATCACTGATCTTTATGATCTTATAGCCATCTACGTTCAGTATGGCCATCTCGCCGTTCCGAAGATAATTCACCTGATTAGTGTATGGTAACAACGCTGGTACATCAGATGCACAGTATGTTCCATTATCAGAGATCCCCAGTACAAGTGGGCTCTCGTTACGGGCACAGTAAATCTTCTCAGGTTCATGAGTGCTCAACAAAACAATGGCATATGACCCCTTGAGGCGCCTCAGAACCCTGAGCATGGCCCCCTGCAACCCGATATCGTTCTTCATCTCCTCCTCGATGAGATGCGGGATTACCTCGGTGTCTGTACGCGACTTGAAGATATGCCCCTTCTCCAGCAGCTCATCCTTGAGTTCAAGATAATTCTCGATGACCCCATTGTGAATCAAGGCTATGGACTCACTCTCATCTGTATGAGGGTGAGCGTTCTCCATCGCAGGAGCACCATGGGTCGCCCAACGAGTATGGCCTAGACCAATCTTACCCTGCATATCCAGAATATGGAGGCCTTTTACAACTTCCTCGATCCTGCCCTTATCCTTGCGGATATCCATCTTGTTATTGTTGATTACAGCTACCCCAGTGCTATCATAGCCTCTGTACTCCAGTCGCTTCAATCCATCATTGATGAGCTTGACGGCCTGCCCCTCGCGAATTATACATCCAAATATCCCGCACATAATTATCTAAACCTGTTAAAGCAACAAACGTCTATCTAAATAAAATACTCTTCTATAAAAACCAGATATTCATTTAAGAAAAAAAAACTAGTCAATATACCGGTGAATAAATTCACTTATCTCGTATATGGCGTAACGTCTAACCCATTCTCGATTCAATTTGGGTGCATATTTTTTCGGAGAGGATAACAGATGTCCGAAAAAAGTGAAGAAAAAATTCAGAATAACGGGGGAGCCAGTGATACCATTCTTCAAAGAAGCTAAAAATGTATGATAAAGGGGGAGATACATCATTTTTCGCTCCATGCCTAAATGTATCCATGCCTGAATACCGTACTTTTTACTGGGGCGAAGTTCAAGATATTTTATTTCCTCAAAAGTAATTGTTTTAAACCCATATTGATTTGCAAGTAAAAGTGCGTGGCTATCAAAAGCCATCATAACATGGTACCCTCCGATAGCTTCATAACATCTTCGACTTATTACGCGAGCCCCGTCAGTTACTCTACTATGCCGTGCGCTTGCGCCAAGAGGGATACCTGCAGCTATTCCAAGCATGGAGTTTTTCTTAAAGTGTTCAAAAATGGACTCCATATAGTTTTTTGGGATTACACTGTCTGCATCCAACTTTAAAACGAAGTCCCAGTCAGGCACTAATCGTGTTGCGTAGTTAATGGCGCCGATAAAACCAAGAGCCTGATTATATCCCTTGTAGGTATATCTAGGATTATTGGTTTCATAAATATCTGCGCCATATTTCTTTGAGAGTTCAAATGTGTTGTCTGTTGAGCCATCGTCGGCTATTACATGTATTGAGGGCTTGATGGTTTGATTAGAGACACTTTGAATAACATAACCAATGGTTTTCTCTTCATTCCTAGCGGTAGTAATAACTATGTATCTCAACAGAGAATCCACTTACAAAGGGGAATGCGTGGGTAAAATCATTTTCTTATCGAAAAATGATAATTAAAATAGGCATTATAAAAAAGCCGTTTACCGCATATCAAAATAGGCGTAGAGATATATGACTACGATTAAACCCGTGAAGGTAAGACCGAACTTGAAGAGGTCAAAGTTGCGGTTCTGGCCCAGTATCCTGCACATGGGTATGAATATGATGGCTGCTAGGGCTGTTAACCATATCTCGGGTTTGAATAGCTCTAATAGCTTCATGTGGGTGTCTATGCTGGGATGTCTTTAGGTTCTTGTGGAGCACCGTTATTGGTTACGGCTCTATTTCCATTGTTCCAGCTGTTGCTCAAACTTTTTTCTCTTTCTTCGGCTGGAGTTCAGATACCATGTTACCCAGGTGATGGTGTAGAAGGGTATTATGTCCAGTCCGGGTATTATCTCTAGTATAGTTATCGCGCCCATCCAGTTGAAGAACAGTATACAGAATGCGATGCCGGAGAAATCAAGTACATCTCCATAGAGGGGCGCAGCCATGAATGGAATAAGATAGTCCAGAAGATCTAGTGCTAAACATACTACTAGTGTTGATAGGTCTTCCCAGGTGAAAACGCTTGACCACGGTGTCTCTATGGTTCTGGTTTCCATGTATCCACCTAATCTATATTTTGTAATGGGAGTATAAAAAAGGAATAGTAATCAATTGATAAGTAATATTGGATGAATTTGTAGAAATATTGGTTAGTCTCGGATTCCTTCTAGGACGCTGATGGCGTTCCAGATTCTCGTGCGGCTGTACATTGGCATATTGGGGTCTTGGCTGATGTCTTCGAGTACACTTATGCTGTTTGCCGCCCTCGCTGCGATGGTCAAGTTGGGATCATCAAGCATATCAGCCGCGTTTTTTGCAGTTCTTCTGATATTTCTCGGCGTAGTATTGTCATCTGCGATCATGTTGAGTATCTGTTTTGCTTGACTGAGTTTTTTCTGATATTCTTCTGCTTTGCTCATATTGTCACCTTGAATAAATAGGGATTTAGTCTATATGATAATGGTTTGGTTAAAAATCTTTGTGATTATATCAATCCTAAAGCCACAAGATACTCGGGAAGTTCAGCGACGGAGGGAAGATAATGCTCGGGGGCTGTTTCATTCTTCCAGCTTTTCAATCCTCGTCGCCCAGTGGCTACACCTATGAATAAGCAGCCGCTGTTGATGGCGCTATCACGATCGATCTGATGGTCGCCTATCATAGCCACATCATCAACAGTTAGATTCATGAGCTTGACCGTGTGATCAATGGCTCCTTTGTATGGTTTTGGCTCAGGAGTCTCATCTCTACCAAGAATTAGATCAAATTGGTCGGATATCGCCAGTTTATCTAGCGCCTGAACAGCGTAGGCGTGGTGGCTGCGGGTGAGTATTGCGAGTTTCAGCCCAAGGTCTTTCAGTTTTTTTATCGCCTCTCTTGTACCCTCTATCTCTGTCAGGTTGCCTATGGCTGCGAGTTCACCCTCATTCATTATCTGTTCAATCTGGGCGAGTAGTTTATCGCACTCATGCTCGGGTTTTTTCTGTTGTACCCACTCCTGCTGAGCGTTTTCCATAATCTGAACAGTAGTCTGACTAGTGGGGCTCAGAGTCCCAGAAGGGTGCCCATATTTCTCCAATAGAGCTATCATGTGTTGCTTCATTTCAACGAAGTCTATCTCAGCCTGTATTAGGGTGCTGTCAAGATCGAAGATTATGCCTTTGAGCTTCAACTTGTCTGGGCTAGTGGATTCCGATGGGTTTAACGTTTTCCAGTAGCATATTATCATAGCACAGGTTTTGGGTTTTTATGGTAACATGCAGGAACTGCGTCTGGGCTCGGGAACTGGATAGAGATATCCGGTTTAGTCTCGGACAAGAGAACAAGGAGATAGTAAATACCTTAGAGCGCAGATGTTTCAGCTTAGATGAGTTTTGTTACTGTGAACGCCTAGGTTTTATAGAGTCAAATATTATGAGACGAGAGTGCGATGAATTTCAACCCAAAATAGGTTAAAGCCAATTATTACTGCGAAAGAAAGTTCTTCATCATTTTATCGGCCAGCTCCCCCATCATGGCTTCTGTTCCCCGGCAC
>CAYUTB010000013.1:5278-27936 GCA_964447425.1 uncultured Candidatus Bathyarchaeia archaeon | reverse complement strand
ATCATCTTGTGGAGTAGTTGTGATGGATATGCGCCGAGAAGCACTCCGGATATGAATGATAATATGTACATTAATGAGTAGACCGAAGCGGGGAATGGCATTCCGAGGAATAATTGAATAAATAACACATTGCTAAGTGCTGATACTCCACATGCAAGAGCGGAACCGATTTTGGAATCATACCAAAAAATCTGAAAGAATATATCAATTATAAAGCCCTGTACCCCACTCATTACGATTACTGGGAGTCCATGGAAACTGAAGAGAACCGCCTCAACAAGCCCTTTAACTAGCCCTGTAATCGTGGCTACTCCGGGTTTCCTTAATCTCAGCGCCGTTAGGGTAACCATTACGAGGTGTAACCCCGCTAGAATCTGTCCAGTTCCTAAGGGTAGAATTGGCACTGTTTTCAGATAATTTCCTAAGTGCCCAATGGGTACGCTTAGGATTGCTCCGATTGCGCTGAATGTGATTATTATGGATAGTTCTTTTGAATTATAGTGCAAAGTAGTTCACTGTTTTCAGTAGCATAAGCATTTGATTCACTCTACTAATCTCTCCATGAATTTAGTGTATTCGTCTCTCGGGATGACAGGGTTGAATTTTTCTTTGATCTCTTTTGCTTTCGAGGCACCATCGTAGAGTAGATCAATTACTGTTAACGCCAACGCCTTAGCTGGTAATACGTAGAGAGTTTCCTTGTCTACTATCTTGTATGTCCTATGGTGGTGGTTTCCGGTTATTCCCCCCATCTCGAGGCTGGTAGTGGGATGAATGCAACTGAAGTCACCTAGATCTGTACTTCCACAGCTGTGTCCACCAATGGGCACTCTTTCTTCGAGTTGGAGACAGTTTTCCCTGAGAACAGCATCTAGCCATGGGTCTCTGTGGTATGGCATGTATCCTGGTACATCTATGATCTCGACTGATGCCCCCACCGCCATGGCTCCGGCTCTGAGGGCGTTATTGACCTTCTTGTTAGCGTTCTTTATTGACTCTACTGTGGCGCCTCTAACAAAGCTCTCCATGTTAACCTCTGCCGGGACATTGTTTACGATCTCACCACCCTTGGTGATAATAGGGTGGAACCTGATGTGATCCTCGTCCCGGAAGGTCTCACGGTTTGCATGAGCACCCATAACCCCCAGCATAGCAGCGTTTAGTGCGTTGATTCCCTCATCCGGATGGTCTCCAGCGTGGGCCTCCATGCCTTTGTATTGAACAAGTTTGGCTATGAAGCCGTTCTCAGTTCCCCCGGTGCCAAGCCTGGCTCCTTTAAGACTGCCACTGCTGTGGCTACCTATGGTCAGATCGATGTCGTTCATTGCTCCGATGTGGATGAACTCTTGTTTACCACCCATGAAGGTAATCTTTTTTTCCTCGCGGAGACTGTTTCGGAACCCCATCTGTATAAGCTCCTCAGCGGGTACAGCGAGAAGAGCAACGTTGCCATCAAGTTCCTCTTTCACAGCGTCTAGTCCAAAACCTGCCCCTAGCATCGCAGTTACTTGTGCATGGTGTCCGCATGCGTGAACCCAGCCAGTTTTGGGGTCTGCCTCGGGGTGAGTAGGTATGTCTAGACTGTCTAATTCGCCGACTATCGCTATTGTCGGTGTGTGTTTTTTGGGTTTTATGTATGCTTTGCTTCCTGTTAGGGCGAGTTTGTCTTGATAGTGCCAGCCCATTTGCTCGTATTGTGCCTCGACATATTCGGCGGTCTTGTATTCTCGGTATCCGACTTCTGGGATCTTCCAAAGGTCGTCACCTATCTTTTTTATTTTAACTGCTTTTTCGTCGATGGTCTTGAGTACTTGTTTCTTGAGGGCTTCTTTCGACATATCCATGATGGGTTCATTTATGTTGAAAGGGTTTACCCCCAGAATCAATATTAGCCCGGTAGATATACCATTAACAGTTAGGTGAACATGATGAAGCTTCTAGAGTACGAAGCAAAAGCATATTTCAAGAAATATGGGATCCCCACTCCGGAGGGGCGGATGGTTGAATCCCCCAAAGAAGCCAGAGAATACGTAGCTTCTCTGGGTAAACCAGTGGTCATAAAGGTACAGCTTCCTGTAGGTGGAAGAGGTAAGGCAGGCGGAGTAAAATTTGCAAACACTCCGGATGAAGCCTTCTCTCTCGCAGAACAGCTTCTGGGTATGACTATTAAGGACCTGAAAGTCAAAAAACTGTATGTTGAAGAAAAGATCGGTATTGTTAACGAGATCTATCTCGGAGTAACTATTGATCGGAACAGGAAACAGCATGTGATGCTCGCTTCCAGCGAGGGAGGGATGGATATCGAGGCAGTGGCTGCGTCTACTCCTGACAGAATCGTTAGATTTTATATTGATCCACAGGTAGGACTCCGCAGCTACCACGCGAACTACATCGCCTCGAAACTAGGCTATGAGGGCGATATGATGAACAAGTTTGCCTCTTTTGTCACTAGGCTTTACGGTTTAGCTGTGGGAATGGATGCTGAGCTCACGGAGATCAACCCCTTAGTGGAGACAAAGGATGGTTTTCTGGCAGCGGATGCAAGACTTAACGTTGATAACAATGCGTTGTTCCGTCACCATGAGCTTGAGGAGCGTCTTCTGGATAGTTATCAGGGTGAGCTTACAGAGCGTGAGATGGAGGCTAGGTCTCAGGACCTTACCTATGTTGAGCTAGAGGGAAATATCGGGATCATCGGGAACGGTGCTGGTCTGACGATGGCGACTCTTGATTCGGTTATGCTCCATGGGGGGAAGGCGGCTAATTTCCTTGATCTGGGAGGAGGCGCGACGCCGGAGAGGATTGGGAAAGCAGTTAAGTTTGTGCTATCTGATGTGCGCACCAAAGCCGTGTTCGTAAACGTTCTGGGTGGGATCACACGTTGTGATTATACTGCTGAGGGGATCGTTGCGGCTCGTGATGGTCTCGGGATCAATAAACCCATCGTTGTGCGGATGATGGGTACTAATGAGGAGGAGGGAAAAGCCATACTCAAGAAGAACGGAATTGACACATTGGACTCCATGGAGGAGGCAGCGGATAAAGCGGTTAAGCTAGCAGGAGGCTCATATCTATGACTCGATTCATCGATAAAGATACACGGGTAATTGTACAGGGAATCACCGGTGGACAGGGCAAGTTCCATACACACCTCATGAAAGAGTATGGTACAAAGATCGTCGCAGGGGTGACCCCGGGCAGAGGAGGGCAGGAAGCAGAAGGCGTGCCTGTATATGATACGATTCGTATGGCACAGGAGAATCATGAAGTTGATGCCAGCATCATTTTTGTTCCAGCACCCTTTGCGTTGGACGCTGCATTTGAAGCGATTGAGGCTGAGCTTGATCCAGTTGTAGTCATCACAGAGGGAGTGCCTGTCAGAGATAGCATCGAGATAGTGGCATATGCAAGGCAGATGGGTACAACAATTATTGGACCAAATACGCCGGGAGTGATCAAGGCAGGTGAATCCAAGATGGGGATAATGCCCGCTCAGGTCTTCAGGAAAGGAAACGTGGGCATCATCAGCCGCAGTGGCACCTTGTTCTATGAGATCGCGTCTCAGATAACCAAGGCGGGTCTTGGGCAGAGTACATGTGTTGGGCTCGGAGGTGACCCTGTCGTGGGTTTGGACTATATTGATATGTTAAAATGGTTCCAAGATGACCCCGAGACAGAGGCGGTTGCACTTATCGGTGAGATCGGTGGCGACGCTGAGGAGAGAGCAGCAGAGTACATCGCGGAAGGCGGATTCACGAAGCCTGTGGCTGCGTTCATCGCTGGACGAGCAGCCATACCGGGTAAGAGGATGGGGCACGCGGGGGCGATCATTCAAGGGTCCGCAGGCACAGCCGATAGTAAGATATCTGCGCTAAAAAAAGCGGGAGTATCTGTCGGGGAGTTACCGGGTCAGGTAGCCAAGGCGTTGAAAGAGATTCTCTAACCCTACTCTAATAGTTTTAATATTTTTTCCAGCATCCGGAAGGTTAGACCCCAAACTGTTTCACCCTGTACCTGATAGACGGGACCCTCCCAGCCCTTGACTGCTGCCTGAGTTTTCCCATTCCGTATCTCGCTTAGTGAAGCCCAGATGTATTTTGTTAACTCATAGTTGAGCTCAACTGGGGGGTAATCATCGAACAGGTACACTACGGGTTGTACTGCCAGAGTTTTCCTTACTGCAGAGTAGATAGGCTCCATGAATCCGATCACATTTTTCTCAGTGAGATCGATGCTTGTCTCCTCTAGAACCTCACGTACAGCGGTATCGACAACGGTTTGATCCTGTAGATTCTTTTTGCCCCCAGGGAACGCCATGTCACCGCTCCAAGGATCATCATCCACTTCAGCCCGCTTGACTAGAAAGAACTCGATATCATTTTTCTTTGGCTTGACGAGTATCGCAACTGCTGCCTGTGCATTGCCCGAGGGCTGTGTCGCGAGTTGGCGTGTGAGTTTTTCTATGAGGTTGTTTGGCGTCAAGCTTGTACCAGTTTCATTGATTCATTGCATATCTAAAATGTTGCGCTTTACAGGGCGAAAAAAGAAAAGATTATCTGTTAAATCGTTTCAAAGCTGTGTTATGTCTAGATACTACGCTAAACTGTTAAGAGGGGTAGATGGTTTTGTGTCCACTGAGTCTCTCAACGATTACATGCGTCTAGCTGGTATCAGTATAGCAATAGGTATCTTGGTGGGTTTTCTCACCGTAGCTGTTCATGATCTTTACGAATACATGCATATCATATCGGTGTATCTCCACAACGTCAACGAAATCTTCGTAATACTCCTCCCAGTGTCAGGTATTACACTGGCTTACTGGATGGTCAATAAATACGCAACCACCAAACAATCAGGGGGTGGAAGCCACAGATTATTAGAAGCATATCATTTTGAGGGGGGAATCATGACTCCGAAGGATACGTTATTCGAGCCTTTGGCTTCTACCATAACTATTGGGACCGGGGGAAGCGCTGGTTTTGAAGGCCCCAGTCTTCTATTAGGTGGAGGTATCGGTTCGCTTGTCGCTCAGAGGCTGAATCTGGAGACATCGGAGATCCAGAGTTTTCTTATTAGCGGTGCGGCGGCGGGAGTTGCAGCTATTTTCAAGGCGCCGTTGACTGGGATAATGTTTGCACTGGAAATCCCATATAAGAGAGATTTAACGAGGAAAGCTTTCATACCTGCGACTCTCGCGAGTATTTCTGCCTATCTTGTGGCAGCGAATTTTTTGGGTACGGACACTTTTTTCCCATTGATCCCAAGGTTTGTTATCCCGAGCCCATGGACGCTTATTCATGCGTTCATAATAGGTATTTTGACAGCCATTGTAGGTGCATTTTTCGTTAAATTCTTCGAAGCAGTGAAGAAAGTGAAAGAGAGCATTGTGATTCACCCGTTGGCGATCCCAGTTTTCGGGGGTTTAATTGTTGGAGTAATTGGGTTATTTCTCCCACAGATACTGGGTGTTGGATACGAGACTGTTCAAGAAATCATCACAGGCAAAAGTAATGAATGGCCTATTGGGCTATTATTCGCCCTATTGTTCTTCAAGATACTTGTGACATGCGTTACATTAACCAGCGGAGGCAGTGGAGGTGTCTTTGTGCCTTCATTATATGTTGGAGCGGTTCTCGGTGCGCTATATATTCGGTTTATACCCGTCCCGGATGAGCAGGTGCTTATAGTAGCCGCTATGGCGTCGATAATCGCAGCAGCGAATAAGACACTGCTGACTAGTGTTGTGTTTGTCGCTGAGACCGCTGGGCCAAGCAGCATTATCTTTACTCTGGTTGCAGCCGCGACGAGTTATTTCATCAGCGGAGACATCAGTTTCTATGAACATGTTCAACCAATCGATGAGTTCACCGAGGATGAGGAGGCGATGCATATCCTGTACCACTATATCAAGAAGCAGAAAAACCCCGAGATATTCAAGGAGATTAAGGTCGGGGATATGATGATGGCTGATCCTGTTGCCCTCCCAGAGAGCATGAAGGTCAGTGAGGCATTGAAAGCGGTTCAGGGCTGCAGAAACAGAGAGTTCCCCATTACTCGGCGGAGTAAAGTAATTGGACAGATGAATCTTGAGGACTTGGTTACATCCCCGAAAAGGAGTCTGCAGATCGGGTACTTGCCCATGGAGCAACCGGTTGTGTTGACTCAGGAGGATAGCCTTGAGCATGCTCTTGATTTTTTTATCGAGTCTGAGGTTTCATGCGTCTGGGTTGTGGATAGCTTTGAGAAGATGAAACTTGTGGGGATGTTGACTGAGGAAGATCTTAGAGCAAAAATGCTTGAGCTTATGTAGAAGCCTTTATGTTTGTCAGTACATATATAACTCGATTTAAGCTAGACTAAAAGAGGAAACGCCTTGACAGAAAACAACGATGCGCCAAATCCATGGGAGAAAAAGAGCCAAGAAATGGATTCTATCAAAGAGAAAATGAGCAAAATCCAACACAAGAT
Organism: uncultured Candidatus Bathyarchaeia archaeon; assembly: GCA_964447425.1. Lineage (GTDB taxonomy): Archaea > Thermoproteota > Bathyarchaeia > TCS64 > TCS64 > RBG-16-57-9. The sequence goes on along the minus strand of CAYUTB010000013.1, from coordinate 21,468 downwards.
AGCGGTAATCAGCGGAAAAGGAGGAGTCGGTAAGACCCTTGTAACCGTCAACCTAGCGGCATCACTAGCAAAGAAAGGAAAAAAAGTAGGGATATTTGACGCCGACTTAACCGGTCCCTGTGTGCCCAAGATGCTTGGACTCAAGGGAAGCCGGCTTCAGGCTGGACCAGCGGGAATCGGTCCAGCTGAAGGGGCATTAGGCATAAAAGTGGTGTCTATGGACTTCCTGCTTCCAAGTGATGAGAGCCCCGTGGTCTGGAGAGGTCCCTTGAAAATGGGGGCTATCCGACAGCTTCTGGGTGAGGTGGCGTGGGGTCAACTTGATTATCTTCTAGTAGATTTGCCACCAGGCACAGGCGATGAAAGCCTCAGCGTACTACAGTTACTACCCGAGATGGATGGTGTAATAATAGTCACGATTCCGAGTGAGGTTAGTCAAGCTGTTGTGAAGAAGGCTGTTACCTTTGCTCGGGAGATGAAGGTCCCTGTATTGGGTATCGTTGAGAATATGGCGGGTATGATCTGCCCCCATTGCGGCGAGATGATTGAGGTCTTCAGTAAGGGAGGCGGAGCAAAAGTCAGTGACGAGATGAATGTTGACTTGCTGGGAAGCATACCTATGGACCCACGGATAGCTACTGACAGCGATATGGGAAATCCATTCGTGGGCAGTCATCCTGATTCTCCAGCTGCCATGGTGTTCTCCAATATAGTTGCTGAGATTCAGAAGAGGGTAGAGTAATGAAAATAGCAGTAAGTTCCACTGGAAATAGCGTTGATTCTCTCATAGATCCCCGGTTTGGCAGATGTGGTACATTCTTAATCGTAGACACCGAGACCATGAAAGCTGAACCTATAATAAATGACGGTTTATCGGCTGCTCATGGGGCAGGTATAGAGGCAGCACAAAAAGTAGCCTCACTAGGCGTAAAAGCGGTCATAACGGGGCATGTTGGTCCAAACGCTCACATGGCGTTATCAGGTGCAGGGGTAGACATCTACACTGCATCAGAGGGTACAGTGAAGGAAGCAGTTGAACTGTTGAAGAAAGGCGGACTTTCCAAGGTAAGTAGCCCAACGGTGGGCGGTCACTTCGGTCAAGGAAGAGGTGGAGGAAGACCTCGATAAATAGGTGAAAAAATGGTGAAAATAGTAATTCCAGTAGCGGATGAGAAAGGTGCGTTGGTTTCAGCTCACTTCGGTAGAGCCCCATACTTTGCATGGTTTGAAGTAAAGTCAGGGAATATAGTTGATAGAGGCGTAGCCCCCAATGATAGTAGTCACTTCGGTGGACAAGGGTTGCCTCCAGAGAGGATGATGGCACTTGGCGCAGATGTCGTGATCTCTGCGGGTATGGGTATGAAGGCTATTCAGATGTTTCAGAATAGCACAGTAGCTGTGCTTCAGGCGGCAAACGAGAGCACAGAGCAGAGCATCCAAGACTATGTTGAAGGAAAACTTCAGGAGCTAACCGAAGGCTGTCTCCACGCTGAGAATCATGAGCACTAAAAAGGCTTTGAAGATCGCAGTAGCGAGTGGAAAGGGTGGTACAGGTAAGACACTGGTAGCCATTAATCTGGCTCTAAGTGTTGGCGCTGACCAGCTACTTGACTGTGATGTTGAAGAGCCCAATGATTATATTTTCCTAAAGCCAACGGAGACTAGAAGCGAGAAAGTCAAGCTTCTTGTCCCCGAGATAGATGAAGAAAAATGTACATATTGCCGTAAATGCGCTGAATTCTGCCAGTACCACGCATTATTTGTCGCTGGGAAGACCGCTATGGTGTTCAAGGAACTCTGTCACAGCTGTGGCGGCTGCAAGATAATCTGCCCAGAAGACGCAATCACTGAAAAGCCTCGTAGCATCGGCGAGGTTTTCATCGGAAAGGCACAGGGTATAGAATTAGTTTATGGCATGCTGAATATTGGAGAGGCAATCGCTGTGCCTATCATATCGGCGGTAAAGGAACATGCTAAACCAGAAGGGCTCGTCATATTGGACTCTCCCCCGGGTTCAGCATGCCCAGTAGTAGAGTCTGTGATGGCTTCAGACTACGTAGTAATGGTTACTGAGCCAACGCCTTTCGGGTTACACGACTTAGAGATAGCCACTGAGGTGGTGAAACAACTAGGAATACCGCTGGGAGTCGTTGTAAACTTCGCTGGGATAGGTGACAGGGGTGTCTACGAGTTCTGTGAGAAGATGGATATCCCGATAATCATGGAGATACCCTACGACAGACATATCGCTGAACTATACTCAAGGGGTATCCCATTCACAGAGGAGATGCCCGAGTGGAAACCCAAGTTCAAGCAACTACTTGCACGTATTGAGGAGGCGATAAAATGAAACAAGTAACCATCCTCAGCGGCAAAGGTGGAACAGGAAAAACCACCATAACAGCATGCTTCGCAGCGTTAAGCAAGAACGCTGTCTTCGCGGACTGTGACGTTGATGCAAGCAACCTGCATCTGCTTCTTAACCCGGAGGTTAAGAAAACAATGGAGTTCAAGGGACTCAATGTAGCGTACATCAATCCTGAGAAATGCATTGAGTGCGGAAGATGTATGGAGCTTTGTAGATTCAACGCTATTGAAGACTATAAGGTTGACCCAATCCATTGTGAGGGCTGCAAGGTTTGCGTAGTCAACTGCCCCGTGGACGCCATCGAGTACAATGAACGAATCTCAGGGTATGCATACATCAGCGAGACCAAGTATGGACCCATGAGCCACGCAAGGCTAACCCCCGGCATGGAAAACAGCGGAAAACTTGTAACCCTAGTACGGCAGAACTCGAGTAAGCTGGCGGAGGAACATGGTAGGAGCTTGGTGCTTGTTGATGGTTCTCCGGGTATAGGTTGCCCGGTTATAGCTAGTATAGCTAACGTTGATGTATCCATCGTAGTTGTGGAGCCTACGTTGAGTGGAATCCATGACCTGAAACGGGCTCTGGAGTTATTGGAGCACTTTGAGGTAACTCCTTATGTTATCGTGAATAAGTATGACATCAACGAGGAGAACACAGAAGACATTGAAAAATTCTGCAATGAAAACGATATCCTACTGCTAGGTAAGGTGCCCTTTGACCCTACGGTAACAAAGGCGATGGTTCAGAGATCGCCTGTTGTGGAGTTTGACCATGATTCACCTGCATCTAAGGCTATACTGAATACTTGGAAACGATTCAGTAGCCTATTCCTAGAGTGACTCTAGGTAGCTCTCAACTAACTCTTTTACAGACTTATCCTGTTCAACCAACGCTATCTCGATGCCCAGAGCCTCCAAGATGTTTCTGGCTCCGGGTCCCATTTCCACAGTCAGAAGAACATCAACATTGTTGTCCTTGAGTGTTCTTGCTGCTAAGGGTCCTGCTCCACGTTCGGGGGTATTCCCAGGATTAACTACTATTTTGACTGTTTTAATCCGGTTTTCCTCGATAGTCACTATGGTAAATTCTGGTGTTCGTGAGAATGAGTCTGTTATCTTGTTGCTGAGTTTCCTTTTTCCCGTTGTCGGTACTGCGATCCTCATATTAATCACAAAAAAGTTTAGGGGATTTATTGGGTTTCGGTCTTACCCATCTCCGCTAGGCGATTCCTGATCTGCTCCATCTCCTTGACCATGTATTCTAGCTGGTTCTCAAGGAACACTTTCTCAGACAATGGCGCTGTGGGTGGAACTGTTCCCGCAGAGAGGTTCTCTGAGCTGGGATCTGCCCACCACCATCTTTGGAGCCAGGGGAATCTAACGCATTTTGTTGGGTCAGTTCCCATATATCCTTGTCCTCTGCCTCCGTAGAGGTATCCTGGGCGCTGGTATGGGGGCAAGTCTCTGAAGGGGCCGTTTCCTGGGTATCTGTTTCTTCTTCCGTATCTCATTTTTTCTTTTCTCCTTTCTGTGCATTTGCACAGTTCATTATTATGTGTTATTGCACGGAATTATTTAAATATTGTGATAATGCACATAATATCAGTATGATGCGTGGAAGAAGACGAAGAGGAAGATACGGCAGAATGCCCACCCCAGTATACATCAACCACACAGCCACAATCAAGGCATTCAACCCAGAGCCAGAAACCAGCCTCGAACCCGTACAAATAGAACCAGCAGAATTAGAAGCAATCAGACTCACAGACCTCGAAAACCTCAACCAAGAAGATGCTGGTGCAAAGATGGGGGTAAGCAGAGGCACAATCTGGAGGCTTCTTCAAAGCGGTAGAACAAAGATCGCCCTAGCCATAGTTGAGGGGAGGAGACTCGAGATAAGGGAGTCTCCAGAGTAGCGGCGCTACTGTTATTACTCCCCAGAAAAAATACTGTTACTGATGCCCACAATCAATCAATATTATCCGGGATTGGAGAAGATGCCATGGATTAGCCTCGGTGAGTACCCTACCAGAGTAGAGAAACTGGAGAAAATGGGGGAGGCTAGGGGTTTCTCAAACCTCTACATAAAACGTGATGACTGTTGTAACCCCGTTTATGGTGGAAACAAGGTAAGAAAACTGGAGTATCTTCTCGCGGATGCTCAGCAGAAGGGTAAAAAGACGTTAATTACCCTCGGGGGAGCCGGGAGTAATCAGGTTCTTGCTACGGGTATATTCGGTGGTGAACTCGGTTTTGATGTGGTGGGTATTATGCTGGATCAGCCGAACGCCATGTATGTTCGCAAGAATCTGCTTCTCGACAAACACTATAACATTAAACTGGTCCACGCGAAGGATACGCTCTCAGAGATCACCGCGTTTACATCCCAGTACATTAGAGCGGTTCTCCGTGGAGGAAGCCCATACTTCGTTACAGCCGGAGCCAGCAGCGAGATCGGTAACATTGGCTTCGTAAACGCAGCGTTTGAGCTCAAGGAACAGATAGATAACAAAGCTACTCCTGAACCAGACTACATTGTTGCCGCTTGCGGGTCTATAGGTACAACAGCGGGTTTAACCCTAGGATGTAGACTCGCAGGACTAGACACAAAGGTGATTGCTGTAAGGGTCTCGATGCCTTGGCTTGTTACCAAGTGGAGGATGAGGCGCATGATAAGAGACATCAACAAATATATGCGGAAATTTGACCCATCTGTGCCTCTTCTTGATGTTAAGGAAGAGGAGTTGACTCTCTTGGAAGATTATCTTGGGAAAGAATATGCGTGCTTCACTGATTACGGGTGTCAATGCGTTGATGATATGCTGGAACTAGAGAATATTCAACTCGATCACACGTACACCGGGAAGGCTCTGGGGGGTGGACTGGATTGGCTAAAGAAGAAGGGAGAAACAGATGCTAACATTCTATTCTGGAACACGTACAACTCCAGAGACCTATCTGAAAAATCAGCGAATATAGCATACGATGAATTGCCAAAACAGTTCCACAAATACTTCACAGAGCCAGTGCAAGAAGAAACAGTGGAAAGAGGTTAAAGATCAATCTCTGCCCCAGATTGACCCGGCTTCCAGCCCTTTATCTGATTGAAGGCTGCGTCCACGCCGTTCCGCATATAGGCTGTATCAGAGTTCACAGCACAGTAGAGGAAGCCACGCTCAATCGCCTCATTGATGTTGGTCGGCCCAGGAGTGGTGAAGCAGTGCATGCCGGGTGCGACCCCCGCGTCTCGCCCAGCCTCTACGATCCTGTCTAGGGTCTTGAGGAACTTTGGGTTAGTGTAGTCTTTGTGTATACCCATGTCAAGGCTGAGGTCGCTTGGACCTACGAAGCATGCGTCAACGCCTTCGACGCTGAATATCTCATCGATGTTCTCGACCCCCTTAACAGTCTCGATCATTACTACGCAGAGGGTTTCATCGTTGGCTGATTTGAAGTAGTCTGGGTCTCGGAAGGCTGCGAGTCTTGGTCCGGCGCCTCTTTCACCCCATGGGGGATACTTCATCAACTTGACCATTTCCTCGGCTTGTTCCTTGGTCTCGATCCGTGGACTCACGATGCCTGTTGCTCCTGCGTCCATGACTTTTTTTATCCATATGAGGTCTGTCCAAGGTATCCTGCACATTGGCATGCATCGATCCCTTGCCCAGAGCATGCTTTGAACCATGAAGTGGTATGTTTCTGGTCCAAAGGCGCTGTGCTCCATATCACATACTAGCCAATCCCAGCCCATGTCCGCTAGATACATTGTCATATCTGGGTGACCGACGGTAACCCATGTGCCTAGTGCTGGTTTTCCGGCTTTGAGTTTACGTTTTACAAGATTCTTCATGGGATGAACTGGGTTCTATGGGGATAAAACGGTGTCGAGTGATCGCAAGCCTTGAATCCGTTAGTGGCGTGTAGTCAGTGGTGAATTAATTGGAAGGCTGGATGTATGCGTTTCTCGCTGTCATATGCTGGGGCTTTGAAGCTATCATTGTGAAAGCCGCAGGGGATGGAGTTGATCCTTTAACGGGTACAGGAATAGGCTGTGTCGCGGCTGGTCTAGCATTCTTTCTTTATCTAGCTGGAACAGGCAGGATCACTGGCACCGTGATTAATAGATCAGGGCTCCTATACGGAGTGGCTGGAATAGTCAGTTTCGCTATCGGTCATTATTTCTACTATACTGCGATCAATAAATCCGGGGCAGCCCTCAGCGCAAGCCTCGTGGCAACCTACCCATTATTGACTGTAGTGATAGCTGCATTGTTTTTCGGGGAACCACTCACAATCAAAAGCGGGATCGGTACGCTTCTGATAGTTCTCGGCGGATTGGTGTTGTTAATATAAGGTTAGAAGGAAGATAGATCCTTCCATATCTCGCCTAGTCCTAGTCTTTCAAGCGTCTCCTTGGTGGGTACACCTTCAGAGCTCCACCCCATCTTTGCATAATAGTTTTCAAGCATCTTATACCAGTATGGCATTATGCTGATTCCTTTGGTTGGTCCATCCAAGGGTGTTGAGCCATAGCGTTTTGATGGTCTGTCATGCTCCTTGGATATTCCAGCCTGCAGGTTGAATGCCTTAAGAAGGTTAACCGATCTCCGTCCGATATCCCAAGCCTCATCTGGACTCATATCCCATCCAGTTGCAGCGGATATCGCTGCAGCTAGCTTCACATGATTCATCCTCGTGTTGAACCTGCATGTTACAGCGCTGTCCTCAAGCTGCATGAGCCCCTTGGTTCTAGCCACCTCATCGCTGACAACCATGGGGTTAGCTGAACCCTGCGCCTCTGGACCCATGGCGCTCATATGAGTCTCGATGGTGCCGGTGCTGCTGACACTTGTATCAAACATCTCAGCCCAGCGATCTCTGTGGTCATGCCCACGAGGCGAGTTCCCCTTCACAGTATAGATAGCTGCATCCGCTGCCTTTCCACCAAGTTTTATGGATGCCCTTCTAACGCCCTCCGCTAAGAGATCGCCGAATCCCTCCCTCTTCGCAACCATGCGGAGGATCTTCTCCGCTCCCTGCGCATCGCCGAAGCCTGTCTTGAACCCCACCTGTTTCATGGTGAGCCAGCCCTGCTCCATGCCCTCCATTACCCATCCCACGAGCCAACCAGCCTCGTTGTTATCCAATCCAAGACGGTCTGTTAATCCGCTGAGCATCATGGCTGCCTCAACATCTGTGATGCCTGTTACCGGTCCCCACGCAGCCATCTGCTCATACTCGGGCTCCTCGACAAGACACTTGTATGGACCATCTTTGACCTCAAACATTGTGGAGTGGAGGAGCCTGCAGTTCCAGCACGGAACCCTCTCTTTCTGATAATTGTCTCTGAGCGTTTTCTCGACAAAAGCATCCACTTCCCCAGAGGTTACACCCCAATCATAGGTACTGTAGTTTTTCACAGGAAGAGCACCACTTTTTCCCTTCCACATGTTTGCTACGCCACCGATGGTCCCCCTGAAGTACTCGACATCAGTGAACATCTCCTGTGAGATGCTGAGTAGCTTCTTCTGGTCATGGACACCAATTCGACCTTCTCCCCTGAACGCGATTATTGCCTTGAGTTTCTTTGAGCCAATAACAGCGCCTGTGCCGTTGTGGCTAGCGCTGTGACCGTGATCAACAAATGTTCCCGCCCAGCGAACCATATGCTCTCCAGCCGGTCCTATCGATAAGACACTGGCGGACCTATTCTTCACCTCATGAACCTCGCGAAGTTTGTCTGTTGCCATATATGTGTCCAATCCCATTATCTCAGACGCATCTCTCAGCTCAGGCATACCGTCTTTTAGAACCAGATACTGCCAACTCGGGGCTTTCCCTGTGAGAATAATGCCGTCGAAGCCACTGAATTTCATATATGCGCCGAAGAGCCCATTGGCTTGACAGCTGGTGGCTCCACCAGTCAATGCTCCTTTTGTGACGATGCTGATGGAGCCAGAGCCTCCGATGACTGTACCTGTTAGTGGCCCTGTTCCGATAAACACGATGTTCTTCGAGTCATCGAAATCGATATCACGGGGAACACTGGCATAGAGTATCTTGGCTCCAAGAGCCGTACCACCTAGATATTTTCGGAGTAAATCTTCACCGTACTGTATCTTCTTCATGGAGCCATCAGTAAGATTGACCTCAAGCACTGTTCCAGCGTAACCATTCCTCCCAGCCATAAAACTCACATAACCCAGAGTACTTGATATTCAAAAAGGGTTCCAACAACTTGAGGATAACTGTTCGATTCTATGGGATAGCATACGATAACACCGGAATCAGAGAGTGGAGACCCGAGTTAAAGGAAAAAGCAACAATAGGAACATTACTCAGTTTAATAGTTGAACAATTCCCCCCAATGAAGAGCCTAGTTTTAGATAAAGAGGGAAAACTCAGCAACTATCTTTCGCTAGCAGTAAACAACGTGGACATCCTAGGACTAAATAGCTTCGAGACTGTTTTGCTTGAAGGAGACATCGTGTTTGTGATGCCTCCCATCGGGGGAGGCTAACCAGCCATCGTCAAGATATCGAAGTTGAAGATAATCTTCACTACAAACAGAATTATGACAGCAGCGACGTTTTGAACCGCGTACCTGTAATAGTCTGGTTCGGTGCGTGAGAAATACAGGGCCCCCAGTATGGGAGGACCAGCGAGTATAAACCAGAAGGTCCAGTAAACGATGAACACCGTGTTAACAAGAGAGACCACTGTAAACTGAAGTATTCCCTGCGTGGATGGGAACAGGTTCTTGGTAACGTACAATATGATGGCGGAGACAACAGAGACCACCGTTAAAACTAGATTTAACAAAGTCCAACCCGGTAAAAACCGTTTAAATAAACCCCGAAGATCCATCAAGGCAAATATCATAGGGTAAGATAAAGGGGTTATTGAGCTTCCTCTTCAGCTGGCTTTGGATCCATCCAGCTAAACTTTTTTTCAAGAGTACTGCTATAGTAGTTGCGCCAATCGTAGTCCACTCTTCTCCCCCATTCGAGGTAAACTCGGGGATCAACGTAGCTCTTGAGACTGGTTCCTAGATTGTAGTCGCGGGTAAGCTCCCTCGCCTCGATCTGGAGCCCAGTTTTCTCGATCATTTCCTTGTCTCTCTGCTGACGGTTCTCCAGCTTTTCCTTGAGTTTTTCAACCCTCTTTCTGTGCTTCGCCTTCAGGTCCCTGATGCGTTTTCTACCAGTACTGATTGTCTTTTTCTTGGAGGCAACCCGTTTCTTAACACCCTCCAAGGATTTTCCCTCTTTCTCACGTTGCTCAAGCTCTTTCTGGTATCCCAGTAGTTTCGCCTTGTCGTCCTCAAGCTTGACCTCATATTTCACTACTCGTTCCTCAAACTTCACGTTGGTATCCAGTATACGCTGCTTGTAAATTCGAGTATTTTCCCTCGTCTTCTTACGGCGTTCCTTGAGGCGTTCTTTCTGGCGTTCAAGGCTCTGTTGCCATGAGGCGGAGATAGTTCGTTTATGGTTACATGTTACGGCTGCCTCTAGGTTGGCGAGGGTTGCGATGTGTTTCTTGACGTACTCCGGTGCATCATTGGCTACATCGACCCCATTGAGCTTTGACTCAACCGCGTCTGTGGCGTGGCATGTCCTGAAGACCTTGGCGCTTATGCCTTTCATTACCTCGTCGAGGAACTCACTCACGACGCTGCTGTTTACTTCATCAAAGAGGGTGTTTCCATCACTGGACTTCATGAATTCTTTGAGGTTCTTCACAATTTTTTCATCAAGCTTCGCTGTAAGCAGAAGCCTGACACTGTCTTTTCCCAAGAAATCAAAGGTAACAGTGTCATCTTCGTTGAAGCAGATGTGTTCGGCTCTTAGACTGGAGGCCCCAACGGTATCGGCTTCCTCCTCCTCATCTTTCTCATCGCCTACCCTGAACTTTAATTCATTAATCAGATAACATACTGTGGCCGTTTTACGGCGCTTCAGATCGTCATGAGCTAGATTTTCATCTATGAAGCGTCTTATCTCAGGCAGATTCTTCTTCAACTCAACAGCCTTATCGAATTTTTCTATTTCTTTTCTCTGCTTTATGGGGCTGCTGTCATGGGGCCAGACATACTTGATCTTATCTGATAACTTGTCTCTCCACCGCGCGATCCATATTCCCTCAGAGTCCCATATGACAGCCTTCCAGTTTCCGGGGGGGACCTCTGCGTCTGGGCTGAGGTTTATCTCGATATCCTCGTACCGGGGACCTTCTTTCCATTTTCCCCTGTATGGATGCTCTCCCCTACCCATGAATATGCTGCTGGGCTCAACCATGTAGTTTCCCAGCTCACAGCGTTCACCGTCGATGACAGCCCAGCCATATTTTTCCTTGTTTGCCTCTCGCTCAATCTTCCGTTCTTCTGCTTGGCGTTTTTTCTCCTCGTTTTCGAGGTTTTTCTTGCGCTCACGCTCGGCTACTATCATCTTGTAGATGGGATTATAATCGATGTCTCCGGGTAGCACCTTAAGCCTCATTAATTCACTGAGGTCTTTGTGGAAGTTATCGGCGAAAACAGGGTCCTCAACGTAGGGGGTTCCCATCTTTTTCGCCCACGCTACTATTCGCTCTTCTTCCGCTGGTGTTAGTTTGTGTTCCTTGCCTTTGATCTTCACTGATAGCCCCTGTGGCTCGTAGGGTGGGGGCACCATGACGCCGTTGTGATGTATTGTCTCCATGACGTAGCCTCTGTGACTCTGACATAATCAGTGGGTTTTTTTAAATATATTTACCAAAGTCCCGACACGGGCAACTAAAATATCCCACGAATACTATCTATTTCTGATGTCTAGGGACAAGCCCATCGAGAGAGATGAACTCATAGGCGCCTTAACGCTAGTTATTTTGTTCATCTCGGTTGTAGGTGGGAGGGAGATTGGTAACTACTACGCTAGCTATCAGGAGATGACGAGGCTCAAGGTATTATTCGAGGTTACCGAGGAGGAACTCTCTAGATATATGGTGGAACTCCTTCAGGGACAGGATTCAGACCTTGAGATCGGTTTGATTATCACAGGGGCGGGGGCAGATAACTCCGCGAACATTGTGACTGATACACCGGATTACGTGAATAGGTGGCTGATTGGGTTAACCGTTAGCCCAGTTGTGGTGAATCAGCCTGAGGCATCTGATGTGGAGCTGGAGATGCTGATAGAGGACAACGTCGTGGATGAAGCATTATACATTTTCCCGAAGCAGAAAATCAGTTACATACGTTTCACAGACCGCATTATGAGGCTTGAAATCGAGGATTTTGATGGATTCAAAAGAGTGGTGAATGATGCCTCTAAGGAATATGGAGGAGAGGTTGAGGTTACCTTCCGGGGAAGTATTCATTTGCACCTGCTCTTTCTTGATACTTGGCTGCCTTTCTCTGTGACACGATACCCCTTTGTTGAGGCGCCTCATTTAGAGTACTTGGACTCCGAGTGGAGAAGCTACACTGAAGGTCGAGTATCGAGTCTTGCAGTTAATGAAGGCGGATATGTCATTGTTGATTTCAGAAACCCGACGCGATTACATAGCCTCAGAGAGGATATAGTATGTCAGATATTCAGGGTCGGCGAAGCTGAGCCGGTCTTGAGTGTTCTTAAAAATGTACAGATACCTCCGGGTACTGATGGTCAGTACACGTTCTCGTTCACATTAACCGAGCCTGGAGAGTATACATATCGAATAGTATCGGAGAATCTAGGGTTAACTGATAGCAGTCAGGTTTTATCCATTAAGTAAATTAGTTTTATTTTTTTTATACAAAAAGTCATATTCTCATATGAATGTTAGATGATCTGCGGGGGAGCCTGAGATGGAGGACAGCGCTGATTCTAAACTGTCGGGTACACTAGAATTGACCCTGAATATTTTCCAGACAATTAATAGAGCAGATTCCCAGTCAGAGGCAATAGATAAGATTCTACGTGAAATAAAGAGACGTATCGGAGTTTCAGCTACCGCGATTCGTATTGAAGAGAACGGCGATTTCCCGTATTACTTCTACGATGGCTTCAGTGAAGCCCATATTGAGGCAGAGAATTCACTTTGCGACGAGTTCAAGAACGGTGATCCAGTAGTTGATTCTGATGGAACGCCATTCCTTGCATGTATGTGCGGAAGAGTACTACAAGGGAGAACCGATCCAAGCCTTCCCTTCTTTACCAAGGGTGGTAGCTTCTGGACAAATAACTCCAACAGGCTTCTTCAAGTTGCCACAGTCGAGGAACTCGGTGAGACAAGGAATGTGTGCAACGCTGAAGGATATCAGTCGGTTGCATTAATCCCTCTCCGAGGCGTCAATGAAGTAACTGGGCTTCTCCAGTTAAACGATGAGAAGCCTGATAGATTCACACTCGAATTAATCGAGTTCTTAGAGAGACTGGGTGAGAGTTTAGGTATTGCTCTGGCTAGGCTTGATGATGAGAACAAAAGGGAATCTCTTGAGAAGGAAAGGGAGCAGCTCTTACATCAATATCAGCTCAGGATCAAGGAGCTTGATTGCCTCTACAGGATAAGCAAACTTCAAGAAAATCAGGATCTGACAACCGATGAGGTCCTTGATTTGATAGTTAATCTTCTCCCTGGGTCAACTCAGTACCCAGAGATAGCTGTAGCCAGATTGACTATTGAGGATAATATCTATGGTTCAGAGGGTTACAGAGCCGTACCTTACAGATACAGTGCTTTAATCCAGAGTTATGGGGTGATAGTGGGAAAACTGGAAATCGGGTATTTGGAGGAGAGACTCGAGGAGTTCAAGGGGCCCTTCCTTGAGGAGGAGGTAAAGCTCGTAAATCTGGTGGCTGAGACTGTCTCGAGGATGCTTGAGCGTAAGAAGACGGGGGACTGGAAGAGGAGTATGGATAAATATGCTCTGATTCTGAATGATGAGGAGATGCGTCATATCACAAAGCTTGTTCTGGAGGATGCGGCTATCGGGGAGATGGATCGTGAGGAATACAACATCAATGATGTTCCAGATGACTCGAGGCAGACAATTGACTCCTATATGTCTTTACAGTTCAACCTTGAGCTAAATAGAGGTCTCATCATCAAGCTGCAGAATCTCCTCAGCGGAGACGAACCCATTTAAACATAAACAGCGTTCTAGATGCATGATTCTGCCAGATGATCTATGCGCTGATTTGGTGTTTATTAATGGAAAAAAAATTCAACCTGTCTTTCCTAATCAATTATTCGGCTCCCATGATTCTTCCTGAAAACCTGTTATAGAGTCTGAAGCCACTGTAGACTTGATGTGTGGTATGAAGATAAAACTGATCACGGTGCTTATCATTGGGGTCTTTTTGTCAAGTGGGGTAGGATTAGTTCACGCCAGCGATAGCCCATCGGCGAGAATGGGGCACAGTATGGCGTATGACCCTCAGGGAGAGCGTGTTTTATTATTCGGGGGATGTATATGGCGGGATAATCGATATACCTTCTATAATGATCTCTGGAGCTACTCGGATGGATCATGGTCAGAGATCGAGGTCTCCGGGGTGAAGCCATCGGGTCGATTCAACATACCTATGGTCTACGTACCTGATAGGCATCAGTTATTCGTTTTCGGGGGCTTTAGTAGCAGCGATAGAATCGGGGATACTTGGATCTATGATATAGCGGCAAATGAATGGATTAAGCTTCAACCAGATACCAGTCCACCGCGGCGTAGCGACGCAGCGATAGCGTATGATGAGGTGAACAAAGTCGTTGTTATGTTTGGAGGATATGGCGCCAATGACGATACCTTGGATGATACCTGGGTATTCGATTTCTCTGAGATGAACTGGATAGAGAAGAACCCCGCCAATAAGCCGCTAATACAGTATGGAGGGCACATGGTCTATGATTCGGTGAATGGCGAGTTACTAATGTATCCGGGTCACTGGAGCATCAAATCAAATGGGGCGTTAATCAGTCATGGTTATGGGGATGAGGTCTGGAGATACAGTTACGAGGAAAACAGCTGGACTGAGCTTGAGACCAGCCCCAAGCCAAGGGGAAGATACTGGTTCAACCTCGCATATGATACGGATAATGGAAAAATGATCCTATTTGGCGGATCAACTGGTGGAAGCAGTCAACTCTCAGATACATGGCTCTATGACTATGGGGAGAATATCTGGAGCGAGATAACCACACAGCCTCGTCCACCGGTGCGAGCAAACTCCGCTATGGCGTATAGCTCGTCCTCAAACAGCGTAGTTCTCTTTGGTGGCAGCCACCTCAACCAGGCAACTTACGATGACACATGGATACTGGAGGTTGAGACTGGGACTTGGTCAGAAATAGTCTTGGAGAATGAACTCCAAACAGAGGAACAGCAATCCATACCAGGTTTCACCTTCAGCGCAGCGTGTATCGGAATAGTATTTACTTTATGGATTAAGCGTAGTCACAAGCTAAGGGTTTAAAAATGACTATTTGGATGCAAGTTGAGTCTCCCTGATAACATGTCAATCAATGATTGCCATTGTTTTTCCTTCCAAACAGGGAGACTCAATCCTTACACTCCATGTTTAATCCTTCAGAGCGCTTAAACATGGTTTAGACATTAGCGAATATTGTATGCCCCTCAATGATAATCGTAGAAAAATCCTAGTCCTAAGCTGTTTTTTGATGATAATTGGAGCTGTTACAATTTATTATCGCTCCATGCAAGATGAGCCAACAGGACTTATACAACTAGAGCCTTGTAGCGGAACCTTGACAATCCTATATGATAACTATCTATATGATTCTGATTGCAGCCCTGAATGGGGGTTTAGCTGCTTGATAGAGACTGATGACACGGTTATACTCTTCGATACTGGTGGAGACCCAAATATCCTAAGTAATAATATTGAAGCTCTCAATGTGGATATCTCGCTTATTGATTGTATCGTAATAAGTCATGAGCACTGGGACCACATTGGTGGCATTGAGGTAATTTTAAGTCAAAAACCGGGGCTCCCAGTTTACGTGCCAGAGGGATTCCCATATCACATTAAGAGCAGCATTAGATCGATGGGAGGTAACTGCGTAGAGACAATAAATGCTACTATGATATGCGATAGTGTCTGCACCACGAATACATTGAATGGGCCACCGCTTGAACAAGCATTAATGATTAAAACAGAAGATGGAATTATCCTTGTAACCGGCTGCAGCCATCCAGGTATAGAAAACCTTGCTAGAAATGCCTTTGAACTAACGGGTGAAAGCATTCAACTCGCCATAGGAGGCTACCACCTAGGAAGTTCAAGCGCTAGTCAGCTTAATGCTATATGCGATGAATTGGATGAAATAGGTGTTCTAAGTGTTGCAGCCACACACTGTACAGGTGACTCTTCAATCGAGTACTTTAGAGAGAGGTATGGTGGCAATTTCATTGAATCTGGAGTTGGATTCAACATAGGGTTTTAGTGTGCATAGTGTAAAGAAATTGGAAGCTGGAAATAGAGCTACGTCAGTGGTCTAGGTTTCGATTTTTCCCAAAGTGACTCATATAGATCCTTTGCCCAGTGTAGCACTGTGGGGTTATCTGAGACGAAGCCACGGTAGTCTATGCGTCCATCGTTGGCTGGGAAGCAGATGCCGGCTACCTGTTTTTCGCTGAGGGACATGAATACAGGGACATCATCTACGAGTCGATTGAGAAACTGCTGGTTTAGAACAGCCTCTCGGATTACAGGTCCTCTATTGAACTCTGGGGGTATCACGATGTTTTCAGGCTCTAATAACCTAGCCACAACTCCCCTTTCAAGTGCATCATTCCAAGCAGGAATGACTGTGATGATATAGCGGTCTGTTATTCTCCA
>CAYUTB010000013.1:0-5178 GCA_964447425.1 uncultured Candidatus Bathyarchaeia archaeon | reverse complement strand
AACCCAACCTCACCCAATCTTGCGAGGTGCCTACTCGTCTCCTGTGTGGTTAATTCTAGGTCCTTGCTGAGAGAAGTGACTGTGAGATGGTCATGCTGGAGAGTTCTGAGAATGCGCAGCCTATCCTCGTTACTGAACTCGAAGAATAGGTCGCAGAGGTTCTCCAGAGACATGGTATTTATTGATATTTCCATCACCGATATTAATATCCCTACACTGATCATGCAATCAGGTTATACCAGAACACGGTGAAATTACCGTGGGGTAATGATGAAACACAGTTTCTCGGTACAGATGACCAACGCAAAGAGCATTTCAGACTTGGTTATTAACAGGAAGAGGGACGGCGTTTTTTTAGAGGGGGAGCTGGGGCTCATCGAGGACATCGAGTTGATCGAGGGAAAAGTATTGACAATCAAGGGTGAGAACGGGACGATTCGAATCGACGTATCTGAGGAGGAGATTCTTCACGCATTGAAGCCCTGGAAAGCAGACGAGTAGAATACATGACTCAACAAAGGATGCTGTGTTGGCAAGATCGATCTTGAATACATCTTAAGTCATCAATACAGTAATTACTGGTAGCGACCGAAATTGAGTACAGCAACAGCATTAGATGAATCCATAGAACAAGTGAAAAAGACTGGTGGACGATTCGAGTTCCTAGACTTTGCACGAGGACTCGTGATGATAATAATGGCGTGGGACCACGTCTCCGGGTTCTGGAACGAGTTCCACCATGGGAGCGAGGGTATATTCGGTCAAGCCCCACCGTTCGTGAACACCTTATGGTTCCTGCTGCGCTTTGTCAGCCACTACTGCGCGCCCACATTCATCCTTCTAGCAGGCACTGTACTCGCTATCTCCACTGCGAGGCGCATCAGAAAGGGTGAATCCGAAAAAAGCGTATCTCTTCATCTAATAAAGAGGGGAATAGTCCTTCTCTTCCTAGAAGCGGCTTTTGTTTCTCCCGCCTTCAGCAACCCTTGGACATATTTCGGGGTAATCGCCTGCATCGGAGTATGTTTGATAATCTTCAGTGTTGCACGAAAGCTGCCTACTAAGCTGATTCTCGCGGCTGGCGTATTAATTGTACTCAATCATAGTTTCTTGGACCTCAGCTTCATCCCGACGAGACCCAACTGGGGATGGTATCTGCGAGTCATCCTACATGAGCCCAACTTCCAACGCTGGCCATACGTTGGCCTTTACCCCATCATACCATGGCTGGGGGTAATGAGCATCGGCTGGGCGTTTGGAAATTTCCTTGAGTCAAAATCAGGGGAAGAGATCAGAAAACTGAGAAACCCACTCTATCTGACAGGGATAGGCTCCATCATTGCATTCATTATTGTAAGATACCTCAACGGATATGGCAACCTAATCCCAAGAATAGGCAACACCCTCGTAGATTGGCTCTATGTCAGTAAATATCCTCCAGATGTCGCGTTCCTGCTTTGGACTCTGGGTGGAATGTGCCTGATGCTGGGAACAGGGATCGTGCTGGAGGAACGGGGAATGCTAGGTAACAGGCTTGTGTCAGGGGTACTCACCATTGGCCGCAACCCGTTGTTCTTCTACCTCGTTCATCTCTGGCTCTACAGGGCGAGGTGGCCTGACTTCACCCCAGGCTATGGCACGCCGCCCTTCTTCCTAGACTTGCCCACGACGCTGCTGTTCTGGGCTGGGGGCATCGTGGTTCTCTGGTATCTGTGCAGGGAGTATGAGAAGCTCAAACGGCAGTACCCCAAGCCCATACTACAATACATATAGTGATCATGATGGAGGCAAACATAAGTGAAAACAGGGAAACCATCGCGGTACTGGTGGTGTGTCTTGTCTTGACTGGTGGAAACATTTGGCTTCACAGGGATAGTCCACCAGTTAGTTGGGAGCGGATGGAGCAGTATGGTATATCATTCAGTCATCCTCCGGGTTTCAGGTTCACCTCGAATACGCCCACTAGTTGGATACCGGGTTATTGGGATGGCGGGGTGCAGGGGGAGCCTGCTGATGGGGGGCTTGAGATAATCGGGTTGTACTGGGTAACAGATAAGGCAGGCACCGCCGAGAGGGCGATCGAGTACATCATAGATGTTGCAAAAGAGGAGAACCCCGGTTTGTCTATTCAAGAGATA
The DNA here is from genome assembly GCA_964447425.1 of uncultured Candidatus Bathyarchaeia archaeon. GTDB lineage: Archaea > Thermoproteota > Bathyarchaeia > TCS64 > TCS64 > RBG-16-57-9. Next base: position 3,040 of record CAYUTB010000013.1, on the reverse strand, counting down.
AAGTCGATGACTGTTGGCGAATTGGAGGTAGATTATTGCAATGTGGTTCTTGAGGTAGAGGGGATGAGTGTGCCGGGAATACTATGCGCGTTCAAGGACCCGTATGGAAGGATAATACTCCCATATCACCTCAGATACCCGGGTACGTTCGAGTACTCAGAGACGAGGATAAAGCAACTCATTAAAAGCATAGAGATAACACCCCCAACGAAGCCACGAAGCTTGACAGCGTACTGGCCGACAGATGGATGGAGATACGCCGCTCCAGAGGAGATGGGTATGGACGGCTCAATGTTACAGGACATGGTGGATGATGTCAAGTCGAGACCATCCAGCATTCAGGTTGACAGCGTCGTCGTTGTCAAAAACGGGTACATAGTCTTCGAAGAATACTTCAACGACTACACTGAGGACACACCGCATATCATCTACAGCTGCACCAAGAGCGTAGTCTCAACGATCTTTGGCATCGCTCATGAGAATGGAGCTATTCCCAGTTTGGATACGAGGCTGCTGGATGTTTTCCCGGATAGAACCCCTACAAATATCGATGAATGGAAGGAGTCAATCACACTCAGAGACATGTTGATGATGTCGGGGGGATTCAATGCGCGGGACAGCTGGCTGTATGAGTGGGAGAAGCTGGGAGACCTTCATGATGCCCCCGATGCGGTGGATTATATTCTGGACTTGCCCATGGCGTTTGAGCCCGGATCAAGATTTGAGTACACCAACGGGGTCAGCCACCTGCTCAGCTGCATAATCACAGAGAAGACGGGTAAATCAGCCGCCGAATACGGGCAAGAATATCTCTTTGGACCCCTAGGAATTACGTTGCATCAGTGGGACGCGGACAATATGGGGAGAAACTGGGGATACAACAGAATCTACATCACCCCCAGAGATATGGCGAAGATCGGGTACCTGTTCCTAAAGGAAGGAGAATGGGAGGGGGAGCAGATAATATCCGCAGATTGGGTTAAAGAAGCTACAACACACCGGATAGACGCAAACCTGTTCCCCGGATATGGGTACCAGTGGTGGGTTGGCGAGGGATACTACACTGCAATGGGGTACATGGGGCAGTTTATCTACGTGTTTCCGGAACAGGACTTAATCATCGTCTGCACGGGCGGGACGCCGGAGACATATGATTACACTCAGCAGATACCCTTCAGGTTTATTCTACCAGCTATTAACTAATCCTTGGAGTCTAACTCGGCGAATATCCTTTCAATTATCTCTTCCTCGCGGCGCTTCTTGAGTATTTCATGCCAGTAGAGTTGACTGCTCGCCACGAGTAATGCACCCATGACGCTTACCTCGGTTATGAAGCCGCCTAGAGCAGCCAAGCCGGGTCCGTTGCTTATGAATATAGGGTGTAGGTGCTCAAAGGTGGTCATGACGAGACCGAAGGCGAACAAGACATTGAGGAGTATCAATCCGCCGGTGATGAAGAAGCCCATCTTGGAGTACGCCCAATCGGTCAGGTAAACGACAATCAGTGAGATAGATAGAAGGATGTAACCCAGCCCAAAGAACCCGAGCCGATGGATTGGAACCCTGATGATGTTTAGGATGAGGAAAAAGGCTTGTGTTAGGCTATTGTAGTGGCTGAGAAAACTGAATGGGTTGGACTCATTTCGCCAGAGGTAAAGCCAGCTGAAGCAGACCGTTATTGGGACTACGCCGAAACTGTTGAGTTTGAGGTAGATATAGACCCATACGTTGCCCACGTCAAGTTTAAACAATGCAAACAGAGAAGTGATCAAACCAAAGGCAAGGATACCCGCTAATCGGTGGAGGTAATCCATACGCATAAGAAGAATTTGGGTTTGAATATAATAAGAGGTTGCTCTCAGAGAAGGGATGAGACTACCATTAACGCTATCTCAAGTGCCTTGGCTGAGGTTTCAAGACTCATCGATGGGTTTCTGGAGCCCACAGCGTTCTCAGGGAGCCTAGGCACATGTATGAACCCGGCGGGGATACCGAGTTCCTTCTCGGCAACATAGTCCATCAGATGGTAGAATACTAGATTGCATCCCTGTGTGCCCGCGGTGTTGCTTATCCGGGCAGGGATACCTTCCCTTGTTATCGCCTTAACGATCTCCCTCACGGGTAATGTGGACCAGTAGGCAGCCGGACCAGCTGGGTTGAGCACCTGATCCAGTCTATCATAGCCAAAGTTCGGACCACCATCGGCGCTCCCGATGTTGATTGCTACTCTCTCAACGCAGATATCCGGGGCGAGGCTTGAGACACCTGTTGATACTACGGCTGCAGGCTGATGCTTGTCTACCAGTCCGCGTATGATGCCTCGTATCTCAGCATATCTCATGGGGAGCTCCTCAACCACAACCTCGTAGCCGTTGTATGTTTTACCGGCGAGAAGCCTGCACGCCTCTGTGCTGGGGTTTCGTTTGAAGTCTAGGAATGGCTCGTAGCCTGTGAGCAGTATTTTACCCTTCAATGTATTCAGATATGGGGTTTTTCAGCAATATATTGTTTGTTCGGGGGTAATGTTCTTTACTTCCGCATATTACATGAAATATATGCAATACGAGTATATTATCGGAACAATAATAGTAGGCATCATAGTACAGGCACCCGCCCTTTGGCTTGCAGGCAGATTCATCGTCGGCGCACAGAAAGCCAAGTTCATGGACGCTGTCTGGATCACTGTGCTCGGGATGATACTCAACGCAGTAATAGCTATGTTTGTTGGGGGCGAGATCGCGGGACTGGTTCAGCTGTTAGCGTACCTGTATCTGGTGAAAAAGTACTATGAAACCGGGTGGGTTAATGCGGCGATAGTCTCAGTCGTGGCTGTAGTCATACTGATGTTGGCTATGTTCGCGTTGACTACGCTGGGCTTCGGGGTCGTTGGCTCAATAATTTAAAGGGTTTCTACCCAACCCATTTTTTGATTAAATTCTTATCGTGATAGCGCATCATATTATTGATTCAATTTGGTTTTCAGCGAAGAAATCGTGGATGAATGGGTCGAGATATGGAACAACTATAACCTCGACATGGT
>CAYUTB010000012.1:0-29648 GCA_964447425.1 uncultured Candidatus Bathyarchaeia archaeon | reverse complement strand
GGGAGGGATGTTATGTTATTGATCTGGATGGGAAACGCTACTTTGATTTCTCATCTCAGTTGATGTGCAGCAACCTTGGGCACAGCAATCAGGCTGTTAAGGATGCGATTATGGAGCAGGCGAAGAAGATCTGTTACGCTGCGCCGGGATTCGGCACAGAGGCATCGGCTATGCTTGGGAAATTGTTAGCCGAGATAACCCCTGAGCCCCTATGCAAGAGCTATCTCACAAACGGGGGCTCAGAAGCGAATGAAGCCGCCATACAGATCGCTCGACTTTACACTCGACGGGGCAAATTCATCAGCAGGTATAGGTCATATCATGGGGCAACCAGCGGCGCTATTGCGTTGACAGGTGATCCCCGTACTCATAACGCGGTGGGTATGGCTGGTGTTGTGCGGGCGCCTGACTGTTACTGTTACAGGTGTCCCTTTGGGTTGGCGTATCCTGGTTGTGGAGTAAAGTGTGTTGAGTATATCGATGAGATAATCAAGATGGAGAAGCCCAGTCAGGTCGCGGGGGTCGTCATCGAGCCAGTTGTTGGAAGTAACGGTATACTGGTTCCTGTTGATGAATATATTCCAAGGCTCCGTGAGATATGTGATGATAATGATGTGTTGCTCATTGATGATGAGGTGATGGCTGGGTTCGGTAGAACGGGTAAGCTCTTCTGCATCGAGCACTGGGGCGTTGTCCCTGACATCATGACAGTGGCCAAGGGAATCTCTGGCGCGTATCTGCCGGTGGGAGCAGCGATAACCAGCAGGAAGATCGCTGAGTACTTTGATCAGCCAGAAAACTTGTTTAGTCACGGTCAGACCTACGCGATGCATCCGATGGGCTGCGCAGCCTCCATCGCGGCTATCAATGAGTATAAGGAGAAGAAGATCGTTGAAAACGCGGCTAAGATGGGGAAAGTCTTGGGTAAACGCCTCAACGAGCTGAAAGAAGATCACAAGTCAGTGGGGGATGTCCGTGGAAAAGGTCTCTTCTGGGGCGTTGAGCTTGTGAAAGACCGCAAGACAAAGAAGCCATTCGCTGATAGAAACGACAAGTTTGACGCGACGATGCTGAATCGGGTCTGCGGAGAAATGATGAAGAACGGGGTCTACTTGGGGAATGTCATTAATACATTCATTGTAGCTCCACCTCTCATCGTGAACGAGAAAGAAATCAACGCAGCCGTAGATGTCTTCGGTGAAGCACTAAAAATGGCGGATAAAGAGACCGTTTAGTCTCCTACTTTATTTCCCCTAGTTTTTCTATGCTTTTCTTTTTCCGTTTTACCAGGCGTATGAATGTCTCGGGTACATCTGGTAAGAGATTGCTGCTGTTTGATGCGGCGTCCACGCAGAACCTTATGACGGTCTCCTCGTTCATTATCATGTCTCGCACCGCCTCCCCCAGATCACCTGTTGGTTCCCTAAGCCTATAATTATCTGTGTCGAGTGGGTCAGCTAGGAAGCCCACCTCAAACGCGTCTGTTACGCCCTCACGGTAAGCCCTCTGAGCCATCTCCATGTGTTTAAGGCTGTCATCTCCGAGTTTCTTGAAGACCGAGCCGTATCGTGGGTATTTCTCGGCTAGCGCTGAGTATAACTCAGCTTGCTTTTTCTCGATGGCTTGATGGTGGCTGAGGAGCTGGCTTGTCGTACTCAGCAACTATGGCCACCGTTGGATGACTACCTTGTTCTCTGTGAAGAACTCAACCGCATCCTTGCCCTGTCCGTGAAGGTCACCGAAGAAGCTGTTCTTCATCCCGCTGAAGGGGAAGAAAGCCATCGGTGCCGCTGTCCCTATGTTGATTCCTATGTTTCCACACTGGACATCGTACTGGAACCTTCTACCGCTTTTACCGCTGTTTGTGAAGATGCTCGCAGCGTTACCGTAAGCCGATTTGTTCACTGTCTCGATGGCTTCATCTAGATCAGAGACCCGCATGACGCTCATCACTGGGCCGAATATCTCCTCTTTTGCGATGGTCATCTCTGGTGTTACGCCTTCAAAGACTGATGGTCCTAGGAAGCATTTCTCCGGGTAACCCGATGAGTTGAATTTCCTCCCATCCATAACTAGCTTGGCGCCTTCCTTGACCCCAGTCTCGATGTATCCCATGACCCGTTGCTTTCTCTGCTCCGTCTGCATTGGACCCATCTGGACGCCTTCCTCAAGCCCGTACCCGATCTTGATTTTTGCTGTAGCCTCTTTGACTAGACTCAGCGTCTTTTTGACCCACTTATCGTCGTCTCCCACCATCACCAAGTTTGCGCCAGCCAGACACCTCTGACCTGTGTTGCCGAAGAAGCTGGATAGAAGAGATGGGATGGTTGACTCGATGTCAGCGTCGGGCATTACAACTAGATGGTTTTTTGCACCGCACTGTGCCTGTACTCGTTTGCCTAATGCAGCTGCTTCTTTGTAGATGACGTCTCTACCGATGTGGGTTGAGCCTACGAAACTGATTCCCCTGATCTCTGGGTTGGCGATGATCTCCTTGACTGGCTCAACGTTCCCATGAACCATGTTGATGACTCCCGGTGGGAACCCAGCCTCATCTACTAGCTCCATGAATTTTACCATACTGAGGGGCGTCCATGGGCTAGGTTTGAGCAAATAAGTATTCCCAGTCGCTACCGCTGTGGGGATAAACCAGAGGGGTACCATGAATGGGAAGTTATATGGTGCGATGCACGCGAACACGCCTATAGGTTGCTTGATTAGGGTCTCGTCGATTTCCCTGCTGATGTCCTCAAGATTGTAGCCCATCATCAAACTGGGTATGCCAGCTGCAACCTCAACATTCTCTATGCCTCGTCTAATTTCGCCGCGAGACTCATCGATAATCTTTCCATGTTCCATGGTACAGACTCTTGCAATGGTCTCAAAGTTCTCCTCAAGCAATTCTTTGAGTCTAAAGAAGTATCGTGCACGCGTAAGGGGCGTTGTACGTCTCCAACTGGGGAAAGCATCTGCTGCGGCATCCACCGCTGCCTTCACATCCTCCGCTGAGCCTTCTGGTACTTCCGCTATTTTCTTTAATGTGGCTGGGTTTATGATGTCTCTTTTTTCACTGGACTCGGATTCAACCCAGTCTCCATCAATATAGTTCAGGGCTTTTGTTATGCCTTTCAGGGGTTCTTCTAAAACTACCATTCATTTCACCACGTTGCCAACTTCATGGCTTGACAGTAACCTCTTACATTAAGGAATATTTAACAGGAACCAGTGAAAAAATAACAATTCCATCTATGAAAAATGAATTATAGAAAAAACCGAGGTATATCGAAGTTAGTTACTCATCGACGTCTATTTCTGTCTTTTTCTCGTTACTAATCTTCTGAAGCTCAAGATTGAACTCACGTCTGAGATTCACGATCTCTGACTCTAGGTTAACTAACTCAGATATCTTGCCCTTGCTCTTCTTTGTCTTCGCCAAATCGATTTGCTTCTGGATTAGCGTTATTCCGAGTTCTTTGACTTTTTTCTCACTCATATTTTTCACCTGTTTTTTTTGGATGGTACGATAATGCTCTTTAGGAAACGAGAAACAAGCCTTTGTGCCCAGTTTTCCTTCAATGGTTTATTATTATACTTATCCAAATTTGAGGGCTCCCTCACAATCCGCGAACGGCGTTGAGAAGAAAACCGTTTCTTTTCTCATTAAACGCAAAAACCATCTTAAAACACGTATACTTTTCAATAATCCACTATAATGCTATTAAACCCGCTAATCATGGACCATATTTAAACAAAATCAAAAAAACCTAGTTATACTAAATTTAAACCAGTTTTACGGACCTATTGGTGAATTCTTAGAATCTGAGGCTACTAAATAGAAAAAGAGCGTACAGGAACATTAAAACAGCCCCCTCTTTCCAACAGATTCTCTCACCGCTCAGGAAATACCAGAGAAAAAGGTTCGCTATCAAGCTGAATATAGCAATGTTAGTAAAAGCAGCTACATTCACAGTAAGATTAGCGGCAATTAGAGTAACACCCAGAATCAGTGTAATATTCAAGAATCCGCTACCGACTATATTCGCGAGAGCCAAATTGATATCATTGTTCTTTGTAGCTTCCAGACTCGTAGCAAGCTCGGGTATACTCGTACCAAAAGCCACTATAGTTGCACCTATAACCACTTTGGGAACCCCTAAACTCAAGGCGATGAAGGTAGCCGAGTCAACAATAAAATAGCTGCAAACAATTACACCTGCAACTCCTACCATCAATATCAACAAGTATCTGGTAAGTCTCTTCTTCTCATCTCCCAGAGCTCCCTCGTCTTTCATCCCCTCTCGATTCTTAACAAGCTTCCATGTGTTCCAAGCAAACAAACCAATCAGCAATAGACCGATGAAACGACTGGCAAACCCAAGATAGATCAAAGATAAGGGGATTATACTAGCTGAAAACAACCCGAATTGAAGGCTCTTGATATCGTCTCTTGTGATTATTGGGAGAAAATCAATGCATGTTAGATTCTTCCATGATGAATACAGAATGCATCCTCCGAATACAAAGCAAATATTCACGATGTTGCTACCCAGAACGTTTCCTATGGCAACACCCACTGCCTCCTCATTGGCTGTGCTAAAAACAGATACCGTCAACTCGGGTAGAGAGGTTGATAATGCGATTAAGATAAAGCCAACCGCCGTCTTACCGAACCCAGTGATATCCGCGACCCTCTCGCTATTCACAATCGTCCAGTGACTGAATTTACTCAGCAGTACCAGAGACAACACAAGAACACCTGAGTTGAATATTACATCTAGCACCAAGTGGAGGCTTTCACAGAAACAGGCAAGACTTACAGGAATATAAAGAAAACCCAAAGAACCAAACTATCCAAATAAACAATATTTAATACTCGGAACCCTAGTCACAGAAACCACTAAAAAAATTTCGCGGGTACGATCTTGAGTAAAACAATAAAAAACATGTCTCGATTCTATCACGATCTATCTCAAGACCTCAAAATAATATTTCTAAGGTCCAGCATAGCCAACTTCGTTTTCAACATCAACCCATACAACTCAATCTTCATAGTAGCACTCGGCGCTACCGGAACCCAACTCGGATTACTAACATCACTAAGCCTCGCCCTAACCGCCATATCATCCATAGCAACGGGCTGGCTATCAGACCGAATAAACAGGAAAACAATGTTCCTCATCGGGGCATTGATCGGGGTACTGGTTCCTCTAACATACTATCTAGCCGGTAACCTGTTATGGCTGATCCCTGCTTTCGTATTCGCTGGGTTCGCAGACGGCATAATAGCCCCCCCTTGGACCGCGATGTATGCAAACAGCGTAAAAAACGAGCACCGGGGAACCATTTACGGGGTAGCAAACATATTCATACTAGCTCCCACTCTCTTCGCGGCTTTAATCGGCGGGCAAATGGTCAATCATTACGGTGGATTAACCGTTGAGGGAATCCGACCAATCTACCTAGTACAGTTAGGATTCCTTGTACTTGCTTTATTGGCTGTGTACTGGAAACTCGGAGACCGCATACCAGGACAATACGAGCGGAAACTCAACCTAAGCACCATGATAAAAGACTACAAGATTGTTCTCTCACGGAAAGGGGTCAAGGCTTGGGTTGGGATGAAGAGTCTTGGAAGCATCAGCATCGGCTTGGCTGGTCCATTCTGGATACTCTTCGCGGCATCTGTTCACGGAGCCTCCGCTATAACGATCTCTTACATGGTTACAGCTAGGATCCTAGTGAACATACTGACTTCACCTCTCTCAGGTAGATTAACCGACACTATTGGGAGAAAATGGGTGATAATCTATGGCCGAATCGTTATGTACATCGCCACAATTATCTTCCTTGTTCTTGGGCGCAATGAGGTTTTCCTAATCATTGCTTGGATCTTGATGGGTCTCAGCGACAGTACCGGCGTAGCTTGGCAGGCACAGGAAGCCGAATTAGTCAGTCACGTGCAACGCGCAAGAATGACGGCGCTCAGCGTATCCGCATTCAACCTACTCGCAGTGCCCGCCTCAGTACTCGGCGGATGGCTATGGGATAGCGTTAACCCATTAGCGCCTTTTATTGTGATGGCGATAGTTGACGGATTCATCAGGATGCCTATTGTATACAAGTATGTCCCAGACAGCAAATCCCTAACCCTTGAACAGGAGCCAGATGAAGCCAGTCTTTAACCAAATGGATATGAAACCTTAACCTGTTTTAACACTCCATACAGTTAAAACCCCTTAACCCTAAAAACAAACCATAGAGGCGTATCCATGCAACTCCAACAGCTTAAAAACACATCTGACCAGATCCTAGACGCGATACAATCCTACTTCGTAGGAGACCGCCAACTACTCCAAAAAGTACTGGCAGCAAGTCTGGCAAACGGGCATATATTATTTGAGGATAACCCGGGACTCGGCAAAACCTTGCTGGTAAAAATATTCGCCAAGACCACTGGTTGTGAGTGGAGCAGGGTTCAGTTCACACCCGATCTAATGCCCTCAGACATTACAGGAACAAAGGTCTGGCGGATGAACACAGGGGATTTCAGCCTAGAAAAGGGGCCGGTATTCACCCATATACTACTCGCGGATGAGATAAACAGGAGCCCCCCAAAGGTCCAGTCCGCGCTGCTTGAATGCATGGAGGAACGACAGGTAACCATCGAGGGTGAGACGCACCACCTTGAACGTCCATTCTTCGTTTTGGCTACACAGAACCCCATAGAGCTGGAAGGCACCTATCCCCTGCCAGAGGCACAGCTAGATCGTTTTCTAATCAAGCTCTCAACTGGATACGTACCATCAGAGGAAGCAGAAGCCCAGATACTAAAACGAAGATCAGCGTGGGGTCAAGACGACCCAACCGACCAGATCCAGAGCGTAACCACCCAGGACACCTTCCGCGAGATGCAGGACTATATTGAACACGAGATCTATGTGGATGATCAGATCTATCTCTACATCTCAAGAATTGTCAGGGCTACTAGGGAGAGTTCATATGTTGATGTTGGAGCCAGTCCAAGAGGCGGTTTGAGCCTATTCAAGATATCTAGGGCAAACGCCGCCATCAATGGAAGAGACTACGTAATTCCAGACGATGTCAAACTCTACGCAGTAGAGTCCCTTGCCCACCGGCTTATAATGAAGCTAGAGTACGCCCTTGAGGATAAGATAACCCCCCGGAGCATAATAGAGGGTGTGCTTGATCAGATAGAAGCCCCTAAAGCGATACTGCGCAGGTAAACGATTTGTTAACAGGTGACCCCCTGAAACTAGTGGCAAGCGCCCTTGGATTCATACTTTTGGGCATGTTCACGGGGAACACCGTATTGCTCTGTTTGGGTTTAATTTTCCTCATATTCATCTTCGCAGCGTTAGAGCTTCAATCTCCAGAAAACCTGCAGCATCACCCCTCACCTGAAACAACAATCGTCTATGTAGACGATGAATTAGAGATCATCCACCGCGTCACGGTGGAGAAAGGAGTGGGGCTCGTTACGCTGGGGCAAAATCTACCCCCTCACTTTAGCCTCATCGAAGGCAATAACGTTCAAGCCTACTGGATCAATAAGCCGGGGGAAACAATAGAGCTACGGTACAAGATCAAATGCACCCGACGAGGAGTATACCAGCTCAGTGGTTTAAACTGGGAGACAAGACATCCACTGCAGCTAAAGCCAACACAAAAAGGCATATTTCCGGAACAAAGCGAACTCGTAGTAAAACCGAGAAGCCTCACAGCCAAACGAATCCGCCAACAGAAAATATTCACAAAAATACCCATGCCTGAGGAGTCTAGGGTAAAAATAGGGGTGCCCACAACTACATTCAAAGAGCTCAGGGAATACACCACAGGGGATAGCTACAAACAGATCAACTGGAAAGCCACGGCACGCAAACTAATGAATCCAAACTCCAAGCCATCGGTAAACGAGTACGAGCGAGAAGGGAGAAGAGTCGTCTTCATTTTCCTCGACACAAACAAAGCCCTCGGGCTCGGAACAAGCCTCAAGAACAGCTTCGAGTACGCGGTGCAGGCTACGCTGGGACTCAGCGAGTTCTACCTCACAAGACAATGCATGGTTGGACTCATCCTATTCAATAGCAACCACAAGAGTTCAGATAAAAAACCAAGAAACCGTCAAGAGCACTCTCAACAACACTACCTTTTCCCCGAGACTGGGAAAGTACAGCAATACAAGATACACAGGCTTCTACTGGATACCGAAATAGGCGCGACAGACAACAGCATCCTTGAATCCGCCAACCACATTAAAGGTCACATACGGGGAACCAATCCCTTATTCATCTTAGTCACAAGGCTCCACGATGAAAATCAGCAAAACATAGTCAAAGGCTTGACAGAGCTCAGGAAATATAGCAGAAAAAGCCAGAACATGAAAAACATGATGCTCATCAACGTCAGCGGTTATAATCTCTCGATAAAGAAACGAGGCGACAAGACGGCAGCCGAGATACTTCAACACTACGAGAATGCACAGCTCAACGCCCTGAGGCGTCTCGGAGTCACAGCGGTAAACTGGGACCCTTCTGAACATACCATCACAGAGGTGCTACTGCAGCAGGTGAAACAGAGATGAGCCAGAAACAGACCAATATACGCATCTTCGAGGCTTTTATCACCATACTGGGAAGTTATCTAGCTATCAGTAGCTTCTTCAAATCCTCACTGTACAACACCATTGCATCCGGGTTGACCCAGATACTGCGATTATTCCAGATCCGAACCATCAGCAGCCAACAGATAACTACAATAATTCCTCTGCTCGTCACCCTCTTCGTAACCCTGCTCATCGTCTACGACTATGTTATTGGCAAACCCGACAACATCATCAACATATATCAGCTCAACCTGCTACTCATCACACCCGAATTACTCAGCTACAGCAAACTAGACTGGTTAAACCTCATACAGAGACCTCAGATACTTGAACCAACAAGAAGCCCAGCCATCGTCTATCTATCAGGAGCAATAATACTGGTCGGCTACCTCTCCCTCTACTTCATATCCCTTAGCCGCAAAACAAGTGCAGAACTATCATCCCGTGGAGTAGAACCCAGCCAGATAAACGATATTTTCCATAAACAATCCACCTTATCCATCACCCTCACAATAACCGCGACCATAATCTCCTCCACAGTATTCCTAGCGACAGGACCGCTAAACACCTTCATACAAACACTATTCGGGCAACACCCATACAGTTACCTCGCCTATGGAGTACCTGGAGTAACGTTACTGCTATTTTCCTTATGGTTTTATCTTAGAGAACAAGAAAAAATTGAATAAAATTAGGATTCGAGGCTGTTTACTGCCTCTGCAAGGGTTTCCTTCATGCGGGCGATGGTATCACTGGTAACACCCTCAATATCGTCGAGCTCACTGTAATCTGACTCAGCCATCTGGATGAGTTCCTCAACTTCTTCATTCGGAATAAGACCCTTGAGGTTAATCACGTACTGGATGCTGCCTCGTGTGCTCTTGATTTCCTTATCGAGGTTCTCTATATCCCACTTGTATGCTGGGGCCTTGACATTGTATTCCTCCTCGCTGGCATCGCCGATGTTTTTACGTATCTCAAGCAGCTCATGGTCTTTACGGGCTGAGATGAGTTCCTGCTCCATCCGCAAGATATCCGCTTTGAAGCGCCTGACTATCTCATCTCTCCTACCGACCCATAGCCTACCCTGATCAACATAGCTGTCGAAAAGTTTCTTGAAGGTCTCTTCCTTTACCTGGCTCTCACGGAGCAGCCTCACTAACCTAATCTTCAGTGTGATGTTCTTGGCTAGACTCTCCATAACATCCTTTGTCAGGGGGTCTGGCGCGAACTCTATCTTTATCTCATCCATCATGTATGATTCACGTTCCTCGGGGGTGAAGATATCTGTCTTGACCTCGGGTTCAAAGACTTGCTCTGGCTCGGGCTCCTCGTATTCCTCCGCCGGTTCTATATACACGTCCTCTGGCTCTGGAGTTGACTCTCCCTCAATTGGCTCAGGTTCCTCTTCCACAGTGATTACAGTAGATATCTCAGGCTCCATCTCTGGTTCAAGTATAGGTTCCTCTTCGGGCTCTGGTTCTGCCTCGATTACTGGCTCTGGAGTAGGCTCCTGTGGCTCGATCCCCACACTCATATCTACCTCTTCCTCAGGCTCTGGCTCAGTTACTGGTTCCTGATCTGGCTCCTCTGTTTTTTTCTGCTGCTCTAGCTTGTAGAGTGGGTAGCCGCAGTTCAGACAGTACAGTGTTTTCGGTACGTCTTCCTTGCAGTTTGGACAATGTATAACTTCTGATGATTGACTGCTCATGGTTCTCCCCCTAGGTTATCCTCAACATATGAGAGTAGCCAAGACATAAATAAAATGATTTCACTCACAGGAAAAACCCAAGCTTAGTAGCAGCCAATTTTACCTCCAGAAACACAATACAAACAAACCTTCAGACACAAACTCATGAATGACCACATCGAAGACCTAGTAAAACCAGAACACGGGGAAACCTGATAATATTAATCAGACAAAGTCTCATCAACAGTTATACTAGCCTTTTGGGTACTGCTGGTTGCCCGTTTTTTAGGTCCAATAATCTATGGATCATTCAACATAGCGCACTCCGTGGTCCAGATCGCTATTCTACTATCAGTTATGGGTTAAGAAGCAGCAATGATGTAATACCTAGTCAAATATAGACACTAAAAACAAGGATATTTTAAAATATTATAGATTAAGGAGTGATTTTTCCCTTTGTGATTTCTAAAATTAATACCTTCTGTCATTTTTTTATCTGACTCACTCACAAATGATATCTACAATAAATCTAATCAAAATAATTAACAAATTTTAATAATTTGGTGAGCAAACATTTAAAATTCTTCAGCTATTCCCTTCTATATCCTAATTTCCTTAGCGTGTGGGTGAAGTAAGGGAGGGTGCAGAGATAAATACAGATAGTTTAATTTCAAATAGTGGCCTATTTTCCAGCGATGTTCTGAGACAAAATGGTGGGTTCTTGAATATACTTCATGTTGATGATGACCCTAATCAGGTTGATATGCTTCGACTTTTTTTTAACAGATTGGATGAATCGATAACTGTTCAGGGGTGCAGTGATCCCTTTGAGGCCGTGAAACTTATTGCAAGTAATGGGTTTGACTGTATTGTTTCAGATTACGTGATGCCTGGCATGAATGGGGTTGAATTAGCTGGACGGGTTAAGGCGCTGAAGGATATTCCCTTTATTCTTTATACAGGGCAGGGAAGTGAGGAGGTGGCTCAGCTTGCTTTCCAAGCTGGGGCTGATGATTATATCCGTAAGGAAATTGAGCCGAGCCACTATGAGGTTTTGATTAATAGTATTAGGCACGCTGTGGATAAGCACAGGGCGGAGCAGATCTACCGTGTTGTCTTTGAGACGAATCCTGAGGCTATTATTGTAACTATTGATAATGTGATTGAGTACTCGAATCTTGCCTCTGCACCGATGTTTGGGGTCGAAGACAGGGGTGAATTAGTGGGGCGATGTTTCACGGATTTTCTCCTAGATCAAGACTTAGAAGAGGTTTCATGGTTATTTCTTCAGCGTATCGTATCTGAGCACAGGACTATTCCCTTTGAATTAACGCTGAAAACTAATGTGGGTGAGAAGAAGAGGGTAGAGGGAACTCTGCAAAATATGTATTTCTTTGGTAAGCCCGCTCAATTTTACTTTATACGGGATATTACCGAGAAGAGGGATATGGAGCGAGGTCTGATGTATACTCAGTATCAGTTTGATCGGGTTCTCGACCACTCCTTAATAGGTATCGGATTGATTAATCAAAATTACAGGATCGAGCGCTGTAATCTGCTTTTTAAGAGATTTTTTGGGTTAAACCTTGATTGCACAGAGTTCAGATTGCTCGATGAACCTAGTATCCTCAAAAAGATCAATAACCGATTGCTTCCAAATGACTCTGTTCATTTTGACCTATCCCTCGATTTTCATGAATTAACTGAGAAGGGTTATCTTGTTTCTCACAAGGATGAGGTGGGGCGAGTCAAGATGATTGTTTCCCCTATCTCCCTGGAGACTGATGGACATGGGTTCTTAGTCCAGGTACAGGAATTTTGTTAGATATTAAAAAAATCTAAGTAGTCTTTCTGTTAAACTAGTTGGGAAAGCACCGGGATTTGATTTGACTGAAATATTAAGGTCTGGTATTATTCTCAGTGGTGGGCGTTCTCTAAGATTGGGTCAGGATAAGGGGCTTATCGAGTTAGGTGGTAAGCCGCTTGTAGGATGGGTTATTGAACGGCTACAGGGAGTTGTTGATGAGGTTATTGTGGTGGTTGGCTCGGAGGATGTGATTCCACTTTACTGGGCTGCAGTTCCCGATGATGTACATGTGGTCGCTGATTGTTATCCTGAAGACTCCCCTCTGATTGGGTTGATAACTGGTTTAAGGGAGGCTAAAGGAGAATATGCTGCTGTATGTGCTTGTGATATGCCTTTCATAGATCCAGCTATTCTTGAGATGTTGTTCTGTGTCTCTTATGGTTTGAATGGGACATTGTTGTTGAAGTCAAATGGCTGGATTGAACCGATTCCCTCTGTTTATCATGTTTCACACTGTATGAGATATGCTGAGGTTTTGAGAGGATTGGGTGAAATGCGTATAAGAAAGGTTTTGGAGACAATGACTGATACTGTTACTCTTTCTGTTGAAAAGCTGCGTGTGATTGATCCTGATTTAGTCTCCTTTGATGATCTAGATACTTTTGATAGTATCGAGGAGGCTAGAAGACTTTTACTGAAATCCTCTTAGTTCTATACTCTTCAGCACTTGTATATACTTCGTCTGTGTTGTATTATTGAAGTAATATGGATACCCGTAAGATAATGGCATTGGGTAAGTCCAGTCTCGTTGTTTCATTACCAAAGGATTGGATTGAATCTAATGGACTGGATAAGGGTGATCTGCTTTCACTTGAAGTGCAGAGAGACCTTTCTCTGCTTATCCAGCCTTCTCTGCGTGTGAAGGATGAGGGACGAAGGATCGTCGTGGCGTTAGATGAATCAGCTAGCTCTGACTCTATCTTCCGTATCGTGATTGGGTGTTATCTTAACGGTTATAATGATATTGTGTTGAATTCGAGCAACATTTTCTCGGTTCAACAGCAGCAGGCCATTAGAAACGTTGTGAAGTCTCTATATCTCCGGATTCTTTCGAGTAATGCCAGCAGTGTTACTCTCCAGACCTTGATGAATGAGTCTATGGCGAATATTTTCGATGGTATTGAACGGATGCACCTCATCACGCTGTCGATGTGTCATGATACTTTGAAGGCGATGCAGAGTTGGGATCTTGAACTCGCCCGTTCAGTTGTGTCCCTTGAGGAAGATGTGGATCAGTTTATGTTTTATTTGATGCGTTTGATCCGCTCTGCCGCCATTGACCCGGCTTTGGCCAATCGTCTTCATGTGGATATGCTAGATTGTCTTGATTATCAGACTCTTGTTGATCTGATTGAGCGGGTGGCTGATAATGTGCATAAAGTAGCGTTTAGTTTGGTTCAGTTGGAAGAGCATAAAGAGTATATCCCTGACGGGCTTTGGAATAAGTTGACTGAGACCGCGAATGCAAGTATCACAGCATATGAGAAGGCGATTGAGGTTTTTCGCAGTAGATCTGTAGAGTCATGTGATATTATAATCGATGAGCAGTATAAGTTGACTCAGTTGGCTAGATCTATTACTCCTTTTCCGAATATTCTGGTTGGTGATCCTTTTTTCTTTCCTCTGTTTATTATTAGGGATAGTCTGATTAGATTGGGTGATTATGCCTCGGATATTGCGGAGTTGACTATTGATAAGGCGTATAAGCCGGAGTAGACTTCCCCATTTATATGACTATATTCGTATATATTGTATAGAAGAAATATTTATCGGCGTGGGTTGAGTAGTACCCCCCGAGGTACGAATAATGGCACAACCATGGTATGATTTAGCCGAAAAGTCAATAGACCCCGATGACAAAATAGAGAAAACCTACGAATGTAGTTTCGACAAACAAAATGGGTATCTATGTATTGGAAGGAAAAAGATGGTATTCGTTGGTGTGAAAGGCTTCATCAAGAAGAGCTACAACCTATTACTTGACGCCTCATATAGTGATGTTACTGAAATAGCGCTAGCAAATAGATACAAGATTGACCTAGCGTACAAGGATAAACATCACAGTATAGAGACAAGCGATGTTTCAGCAAAAATCGTTATACAAGGCATAGAAGAAGTAACAAAATCTTCCCCTATCAAACCAAATATCACTTTTTCGGGACTTTAATCTCCCTCTCTCTTTTTTTACTATTTTACTAGTCACACGCGACTCTGAGCATGTTATTTTGTATCCGTCAACTAGATTCCAACAAAGTTGTAGCAAAAACTGCTTTACTACGATTTCAGATGCCTCTCTGCGTAGGTTTCTTATCTGTTTAATAGGTTTCTATGTTATGAACTCTGTTTTAGATTGTATCAAGACGAGGCGATCTGTTCGATCATACAAACCTGACCCTGTTCCAAGGGATTTGATTGAGAAGGTTATCCAGGCTGGTAATTATGCCCCTGCTGGTAATAATATGCAGGCTTGGCGTTTCGTTGTCGTTACTGATGCTGAGATGCGTGGGAAGCTTTATGATACGGCTTACGCGAACTGGAGAAGATTCTTTGAGGGAATCCGAGTGAACAGCCCTGAGCACTTCGAGAAGGTGAAGCATTATGGGGCTATGAAGGACCCGGTTTACTATGAAGCTCCATGTGTCATATTTGTTATTGGCACTGGTTCAGTTGATTGCGCCATGGTAACTGAGAATATGATGCTGGCTGCCCACTCTCTCGGATTGGGGAACTGTTACCTGTACTTTGGCGCTCAGGTTCTGGATAACCCTGAGATCGTGGAGGCATTGGAACTCAAAGAGGGTGAGAAGATATTCGGTCCAGTGATCCTCGGCTATGCTGATAAGTTCCCTGATCCACCCCCCAAGAAGCTACCGGTGGTGAAATGGATCTAATCTATTTTCTTTACAGGTTTATTCGCCAATACGCCTAAGAATATCCCTATGAGGGGGAAAATCATGGAGATGAAAAGTACTTCTGAGTATCCTCCGAATAAGTCGAACGCGTATCCAAATGGCAGGGGTCCTAGGGCTGAGCCGATTACTCCCGCCATCATGTTTACACCTCTGATGGTGCTTAGATGTTTTCTGCCGAAGTAATCTGGCCATACTACGCCCCTTACGATTGCCTGAACTCCCATCTGTATCCCCATTATAACCCCATAGACCAGTACAAGGGTCATTGAATCTGCAACATACAGGACTCCCACCATCGCTAGTAGAAGCCCCTGTGTGAGCGCCATCAGATACTTCATGGGGTACTTGTCTGCCAGTCCTCCGGCTAGGAGTACTATGGGTAGGTTGATGAGACTCGTGACACTGCTTATTAATGCGGCTGCCTCGGGGGAAAGTCCTGATTGTCCTAGAATGGAGATCTGGTGGAATATGCATGCTGTGATTATTGCTGATGGTATGACTGTGATGTAGTTTACAAGCCAGAAGCTCCGCGTCTTCATGGCTTCGCCGAGAGTCCATGATTCCTCTTCGATAATCTCAATGTTTCCAGTCTCTACCTCTGGTAACTTATCGTTGTCTGGGTACAGTCCTATCTCTTCAGGTCTCGTACGGATGAAGAAGTAGAAGACGGGGACAACAATAATCCACATAACCAGCATCCATGTTCTCCACCCATTCTGCCAACCAAATTTTTGGATCAACCAGATGTTTATAGCAGGAAACGTCGCCATACTAAGTGCACCGAAGACACTTACTATACTCATGGCTCTGCCTTTTCGTCTGATGAACCATTGAGGCACGAGGGTGCCTCCTATTAGCCCCATGCTTCCCTGTCCAAGGAGGCGTATGAGGAAGAACCCGATTAGTAGTGTCATCACTGAGTTTATAGTGCTCATGAAGAGCAGAGCACAGCCGAAGCCTGCTGCTATTATAACCGTCATTTTGCGTTGCCCATATTTATCTAGCAGTCCCCCCACGAGACCCATGAGCATACCCGCTGCGAAGGTTCCTATGCTATACATGCTGGAGACCGTGGTTCTGCTCCAGCCGAACTCGTTGATGTAGCTATCGATGTAGACGCTTACTGTGTATGTTTGCCCGGGACCGCTGAAGTATACTGCCAATCCTGCGATGAGGACGATGACCCAGCCGTAGAAGAATGGTGTTTTTATTGGTGGTTTATCGCTCAGTTTTATCCCCTGTGACCAGAGATATGATGGGTATCGTTGATATTAGTCTTCCACTAAGCTGAACCTATTGTTTAATAGGTATAGTCTATGGGATACACCCATGAAGTTCGGAGTATATGTCAGGGGTGCAGAAACCTATGATAAGATGCTTGAATTAACACAAGCTGCTGAGAAACTCGATTATTATGGAGTATTTGTGAACGACCACGTTGAGGGGCTGTCTGGTGATCGAAAGGAGCCATACTGGGAGGCATGGACAATCATGACAGGATTGGGTATGCAGACCAAGAAAATTCGCCTAGGGCATATCACATTGTTCAATAGTCTGAGAAATCCAGCGCTTCTCGCTAAATCCGCGGCTACACTGGACCAGATGACCGGTGGACGGTACGAGTTTATTCTGGGAGCTGGCTGGAGCGAGCCCGAGTACCTTGGCTATGATCTTATGGAGAAGGGTCGAGGCATGCCAACCGCCGCTGAGCGAGTAAGTCGTCTCAAGGAATCAGTTGAGATTGTGAGGGGAATGATGAGTAATGAGGTCTTTAGCTATGATGGCAAGTACTGGAAACTCAAAGAGGCTGTGAATGTGCCTCAGCCTGTACAGAAGCCTTTCAGGGTCAGTGTTGGCGCAAGGCAGCCTAGGATGATTAAGATCGCGGCGAAGTACGCTGATGGTATCAACTCCTCTGGTAACCTTGAGAACATTGGTCGTATCCTTGGTTTTTATCACAAGTATCTTGAGGAACTGGATAAGACCGTGGCTGAGGTCTTCATCAGTGGCTTCGCACCCAGCGTATATCTCATGAAGGACAATGAGGGGTATGAGGCAACTCTGCTCAAGTGGAAGCAGCGTGGAACTGATATCAAGGCTGCTCGGGAATATGACTTCATAGGGACCCCCGAGGTATTGATTGAGAAGTGGCGTAAAGCCATGGATCTGGGCATGAAGATGAGTGTCATCAATGTTCGCCCAAGCAGCACAATAGCTGAGAACGTGGAGATGCTGGCTCTTTTCAAGGATCAGGTAGCGTCTCAGCTCTAATCTTTTTTTCAAACTCTTTTTAACGTGGTTTACATGAATTTGCGCTATGTCACTTGATCATGGTCTTCGAGAGTACTTTGGTGAGGGTGATAGACGAGTTGTGCTTGTTGGCGTTGGTAATCCTATCCGTGGAGATGACGCAGTGGGTCCAAGGATCATTGAGCTACTAGAATCTCGACCTATCGAAAACGTGTTGCTACTGAACACAGAGTCAGTGCCAGAGGCATTTACCGGCAAAGTTGAGAAGTTTAACCCCACTCATGTGCTGCTTCTTGATGCAGCTAATTTCCATGGGTCCGCCGGTGAGACCAAGCTGATTACTGGCGAGCAGATCGGGGGGCAAGCTGTGTCTACTCACAGTCTCCCATTGAATATCTTTATCTCGTATATCGAGAAATCGTTGAATCTCTCTGTTCTGTTACTGGGTATTCAGCCTCTCTCCATTGGGCTGGGTGAACCTATGAATGAGCCTCTTGAGGCTGCGGCTGTTTCTATCGCAGATACCCTATACCAAATACTATCCGAATAGCATCCAACACAGTACTTGACTGGAAAACAAGTATTTTATTATAAAATTAGTTAAAATAAAGAGAAATTTTTACTCTTCTTTCTTGGGAACTGGCTTGGGTGCCGATGGCTCCCGTGGGAAGTGTAATACACAGTCTTCCTTGTTGATGACCGCTAGCTCATATTCTCCAGTGAGTCTCAAGCAGTCCCTTGGGCACACTTCTTCGCATTGTCCACAGAATAGACACATGCCTAGATCGATTCTAAGCCCAGTCATCTTTGGACCAGGTCCACCCTCTAGAGTGATGGCGAAGCTTGGGCACACACGTGCGCAGAGACCGCAGCCGATGCATTTCTCCTGCTCATACGCATGTTTACCCCTAAAACCATCTGGGATCACGGGTTTTTCGAAAGGGTATACGAGTGTGGCTGGTTTCTTGAACGCGTTCTTGATTAGCTCTCTTTCCATCGCCATATTAGATCACTCCTGATAGAGCCACCACTGCCATTACCTGCAATACAGCTAATGGTACCAAGTATTTCCATGCTCCTTTCACCAACTGGTCGATCCTGAACCTCGCAAATAATGCGCTTAGGTTACTCAGTATCATGACACAGAAGCTGGTCTTGAGTATGAACCAGACGATGGGTGGCAATATGGGACCCGTAGGTCCACCTAAGTATATGCTTGTGAGCAATCCCGCTGCTAGCACCATCTTCACCTTCTGTCCGCTATTCAGTAGGGCTAGTTTTACTCCACTGTACTCTACCTGCCATCCGTGAACGATCTCTGTCTCTGCCTCGCTCATGTCAAATGGTCTCATCTCCAGCTCTGCCAATAGGCAGATGGTATAGATGACGAATCCGATGAACATCACAACTCCGAGCATTACACCGGGTAGGGTAGGATTGGCTAGGAAGGACTGTGCGCTGGCTACTTCCCAGTCTACTATTTTTACGATGCTTAGACTTCTAGCCACTATGGCTGGGCTGATTGCTACGAGACCCAATGGGATCTCGTATGCCAGCATCATCAAAGCGACCCTTGTTGCTCCAACGGCTCCGAATAGGTTGCCGCTGCTCCATCCCGCTAGGAAAACTGCCAGTACGTTTACGCTCATCAAGAAGAGAACAATGATCAGGTCTCCCTCGAAAGCTGCTACTGGCTCATACCCCCAAAGATTGGTTATGCTCTGGATGGGTATTAGGAACGTTGATGCCAGTGGGATGGCGAATATGAGAATAGGCGCGAAGTTGAATATTATTGCCTGAGCCGCAGCTGGAGTTATGTCCTCCTTTACGAGCAGCTTGATAAAGTCGGCTAGTGGCTGGAGTATGCCTTTCCAGCCTGTGTGCATTGGACCGATTCGGTTTTGAAGCCTCGCGACTGTCTTTCTGCTCAGCCACTCCGCGAAGAGCGTGTAGCTTAGTATGAATGAGAGCCCTGGGAAGATGAGAACCTGTATGGCTGTAATTAGTGGGTTCATTTCTCAAACCACTCCCTACGGTATTTTCTTAGCTGATCCTCTGTCCAGCTCCATTTCTTATCCTTTCCCTCATCATAGAAGACCATCCTGTCTGTGCAGCTGAAGCATGGGTCGATGCCAGCTAATACGATGGGTATGTCAGCGATGTATCCACCTTTGAGCCTCTCTACCAAGCTCAGTAGGTTTGCCATGGTGGGGGCCCTGATCTTGTGTCTGAAGGGCATATTCTTTCCGTCACTGATTGTGTAGTGGATTAGTTCTCCCCTCGCGGCTTCGACTAGATATGCTGCTTCTCCTGCTGAGATTTTGTTGAGTGGGCTGAACTTTGTGTTGATCTCGCCTTCTGGGATGTCCTTCATGACCTGTTTGAGTATCTTACAACTTTCTAATACTTCAAGCGCTCTTACTAGGACTTGGCCAAGTACATCGCCGTTGTCTACGACTATATGCTCAAAATCAAGCTGATCATAGACTAGGTATGGGTTGAGTTTCCTGATATCACAGGGGACTCCGCTGCATCGTGCGTTGGGACCTGCTCCGCTTAGCTTTATCATATCACTCTTGCCAATGTAGCCAACTCCGATTGCTCTGTCTAGTATAGTCTGCTCTGTTGATGCGACTTTGATATAGTACTCGGTCCTCTCAAAGATCGTATCTACTAATTTGTTCCATCTCGGGAAGTTATCCTTGTTTAAGTCTCTCCTTACACCGCCGATTGTGGGAATAGCATAGTTACACCTATTTCCGCTGATCTCTTCAAGTAGGTCCATTACGATTTCCCTGTCTCTCCAGACATAGTAGAAGAGTGTGTCAAAGCCTATCTCGTGGGCTGCTACTCCGAGCCATAGTAGGTGGCTGTGAAGCCTCTCCAGCTCCTGAACGAAGACCCTGATGTATTTAGCCCTTTCAGGAATCTCAATTCCAGCTACTTCCTCGACGCTACCTGTGTATGCTGTCTGGTGTGCGTTGCTGCAGATTCCGCAGACACGTTCGGTGATGTATAGATTCTGTATGTAGGTCCTTACCTCCATGGCTTTTTCGATGCCACGGTGGTTGTAACCAATTCTCGGCTCAACATCGATAACGGTCTCGCCGTCTACTGTGAAGTAGAAGCTCTCGGGCTCTTTGAGCGCCGGATGCTGTGGGCCGATGGGTATTATGAATTGTCTATCACTCATTCTCTAGGTCACCTATTGCTTTGTCTGCTTTCTCTCTGAGACCCTCGATGGTTTCCTCTTTCCTCAGGGGGTGCAATCCCTCTGGCCAGTCATAATCCAATATGAGTCTGGCTGGGTTAGGATGTCCCTCGGGAAATACTCCCATCAGGTCATTTACCTCTCTCTCATACAGATTTGCTCCCGCTAGAATACTCGTTACACTGGGTATCTTGGGGTCGTCTTTTGGAACCGCAACTTTCAGATTGAGTGCAAATCCTTGATTTCTCAAATGGTAGACTATATCATAGTGTTCCAGCATGTCTACCGCTGTAATTGTTGTAATGTGAACGAAGCCCTTGTCTTTGAGGTGCTCTACTACCTTGAGGAGTTTATCGCGTGAAGTCTTGGCATACGCGGTGTTTAATCTCCGTAGCTTTGCCTCTGTTACTCCTACCTCGTTTAGACTCTCAAGGAATTTCTGTTGCTCTTCAATGCTCATCTTTTTCACCTCAATATCCTGCGCTTATCAAGAGCTTCACGACGCCGTCAAGGATAGCCTCTGGCTTGGGTGGACATCCCGGGATGTATGCGTTTACCGGGATGAATTTGTCGATGCCATCCATTGAGTTGTAGCAGTTCTGGAATACTCCACCGCTTATGGCGCAGCTTCCTACGGCTACTACAAATTTTGGCGCTGGCATTTGATCATAGATTCGTTTAAGGCGATTCCTGATCTTTCTCGGGACACTGCCTGAGACTACCATTACATCAGCGTGTCTTGGTGACCCTTTTAGTAGTGCGCCGAATCTTTCAACATCATATCTTGGTGTCAAAGCGGCTACTACTTCGATGTCACAAGCGTTGCATGCTCCAGCGTTAAAGTGGATTAGCCATGGTGACCTTGTTCTTGCCCATGTGACTATGCTCATTTCTTATTGCCTCCAATTGGCGGTAAGTATCACAATGGAGACTAGGCCTGTACCAGCGTAGAACAAAGGTAGGAGCAGGTTTACGGGCTGTGCTATGGTCGTAGCGAGTACGAAGCCCAGTACGTCAAAGATCATGAAGTAAACCGCGTAGATGAAGAAGTTCTCTACGTTCATCCTAACCTTGGTGGCTGGTACAGGCTCTCCACATGCGTATGGTGCTAGCTTTCCTTCTGTGTCGGGGCTCTTGGCGGAGATTTCCTTTCCCACACCCATAATAAAGAACGCGACAACAATTGCTAGGCCCATAATAACAGTAAATCCTGATAGACCTACCAGCAAACCTTGTACCTCAACATAGCGTAAAGCCAGCACTTAAAAAGATTTACAAAATATGATGGTTCTCAATTTTTTTATCCGGAGTTTGGTATTTATTGGATTAGATATTGTTAACACTTGATATTCCAGAGGGGCTAAAATAACATTTGTTTTTCTCTAAACATTTGAAAAATGGCGTCATAGTAGCGAAATTTTTATAGTATACGTGGAGATAGGTAAGCGATTCAAGATTAGGGGAGTTGCATTGGCGTCAGAAATAGTTCAAATTTTACTTATCGCCGCGACTTTAGCCTTTGCTTTGATGACCGCAGGCATGAAGGATATACTATACGCAGCCCTAAGTTTGGGCGGTATGTGCATCTGCCTAGGCGGACTTTACTGGACAATGTACGCCCCATATGTGGCTCTATTCCAGTTACTCATCTATGGCGGGGCAGTAGTCGTTCTATTCGTCTCCGTAATAATGTTCGTAAGAGGTGACCAAAATGAGTGACTCAACAAGTAAAGTTACAGTAGCCCTCGTTGTGGTCTTAATCTTCGCGTCATTAATGATGGTTCTCGTTCGTGACCCCTTCCCGAGTTCAACTATGGCTCACAGCGAGATGATACCAACCCAGCCGGGTTCGGAGATAGGAAGCGCGATGAGTAAGTTCCTATGGGACTTTAGAGGCATGGATCTCACTTTCCAGACCCTCATACTATTCACGACAGCGATCTGCTGTCTAGCACTACTAAGAGAGGAGATGAAGCACTAATGGAGGCAACAATATGGCTAGGTACAGCCTTCGCGTTGCTTTCGATAGGCCTCTACTGTATCAGTAGACCTAGCATGATCAGGATTCTCCTCGGCATCGAGATGATACTAAACGCTGGAAACTTTACGTTCATCTACTTCGCGGCTCAAAGAGTAGCGGCGGGTTATGTAGACCCACTGGGTCAGAGCATAGTTTTCATGAGTATAGTTACTGGTGGATGTGTCGTGGCAATCGGCTTGGCGTTGATTGTAAACGCGTACAAGCAGTTCAAGACCACCGATGCCCGAGAACTTAGGAGGCTCAAATGGTGATACCGACAGCCCTCTACTACATGTTCTCACCCATTATCATGGGCATTGTCGGCATGTTGGCCGACAAGATGAAGACTCCCAAGCTCAGGGACGGTGTAGCGATACTCGTCAGCCTGTGGGGTGTATTGAGCATGTGGATGCTATACAATATGGGGGTCTCCGCTGGAGACATACTGGTCTTCAACATAGGCGGTAATCCACCACTTGGAGCATGCCTCGAGATCGATATGATGAGCCTTTACTTCGCCTCAAGCGCAGTAATATTAAGCCTACTCATAACCATCTACAGCTACTCATACATGAGCCACGATACACGGCTAACGGAGTACTATGCGCTGTTATGCGCTATCACTGTTGGCATGGTGGGCGTGGCCTTCGCTGGTGACATGTACTCAATGTTCATCTTCTGGGAGATGATGGGCATCGCGAGTTATTGTTTGGTCAGCTTCAGGAAAGATAGCCCTGGACCAATCGAGGCTGGCTTCAAGTACATGATCATGGGAAGCGTCGGAAGCGTCATTCTGTTCTTCGGCATGGCTTTCATCTACGGTATGGCTGGCACACTGAACTTCGCCCAACTGGCAATGACCCTAAGAGGCGGAGCGATCACGCCATGGATGGTAATCGTATTCGCGACTCTCATCGTCGGCTTCGGCGTAAAGGCAGCCATAGTGCCTATGCACACATGGCTTCCTGATGCGCACCCGGAGGCGCCGAGCCCCATAAGCGCTCTGCTATCTGGCATAGTCATCGAGACCGGACTCTACGCGATGATACGTGTACTCTACATCCTATACGAGCCAGCTGTATTCAAGCTGCCAATGGCCATACTCGCAGTTGTCACAATGACTCTGGGAAACTTGATGGCTCTCAGACAGGATGACTTGAAGAGAATGCTAGCCTACTCAAGTGTAGCCCAGATCGGTTACATGCTCATAGGGGTCTCAACTGGACTAGCGTATGGGTTGCTTGGAACCTTCCTTCACGTGTTTAACCACGCATTCATGAAGGGGGCGGCGTTCCTCGCTGTGGGAAGCATCGATCATGAGACAGGTACAAGAGACATCAACAAGCTGAAAGGCGTAGGACGTAAGATGCCCTACACGACCTTGGTAATAATAATCGCGTTCCTTGGTCTAGCCGGGTTCCCCGGTACAAGTGGCTTCATCAGTAAGTTCATCCTGTTCAGCAGCACTATCGGAGCTGGACTGGCCATCGTAGCTGTCATTGGAGTGCTGAACAGCACACTGAGCGTAGCATACTACGCCAGAGTAATCATGGCGCTACTCGGAGATGAACCAGCTGACGCAGTTGATGCAAAGGAGGCACCCTTCCTAATGGTAGGGGTCACCCTAGTCATGGCGCTAGTCATACTCGTGTTTGGGATATTCCCAGACTCGATGACGACTATCGCAGCAGAAGCCTCCAACGCCCTCATTGAGGGCCTAGGCAACTACATAGGAGCGATTCTAAAATGAGTATAATAGAGATAATCATGGAGCACCCCGCGCCATTCCTCGCGTGGATGCTCCCAATAATCGGGGCACTAATAATGCCCATCCTTGGAAAGATCAACAACAAGCTCAGAGACCTCGGTGCTGTCGCCTTCGCGGCATCAGCCGTAGTAGCTGCGGCTTCAATGCTGCCTGACCTTTTCGCGGGACATACCCCAGGCGGTATTAATTTACTCACATGGATGACGCTGCCCAGCGGCAAACCATTGACCTTCGGTGTCTTGGTGGATCCGTTGAGCGTCATCATCTGTAACGTGGTAGCCTTCATCAGCTTCCTCATCGTGGTCTACTCCACGAGTTACATGCAGGGGGACGAGGGACTCACAAGATACTGGTTCCTGTTCCTATACTTTATCGGAAGCATGCTGCTGCTGGTACTGGCTGATAACCTCATCATGACCCTAATCGGGTGGGAGGGCGTCGGCGTCTGCAGCTACGGATTAATCGGCTACTACTACAAGGACGCGAAGAAGCGCTGGCTAGGTGGACCACCACCGACAGAGATGTACCCGCCAAGCCACGCCGGTATGAAAGCCTTCGTGGTAACCGGCATAGGCGACGTATTCATCATAGCAGCCATCTTCATCGTCTACTACTTCGCGGGCACCTTCAGCTACGCTGAGCTCATCGAGACCGCGCCAATCTGGCTAGCCCAGATGGCGAAGTTCCCGGGGCTCATCGCGTTAATGGCTATCCTAATGCTGGGTGGCCCAATAGGGAAGTCAGCGCAGTTCCCACTTCACGAGTGGCTCCCCGAGGCAATGGCTGGCCCAACCAGCGTCTCCGCGCTTATTCACGCGGCTACGATGGTCAAGGCTGGTGTCTATCTTGTGGCGCGTCTGAGTCCCATCTTCTATATTGGAACATGGGTGTTGGGGTTGCCCGAGGCTCAGGTCTACTTTATCGCCATCGCGCTGGTAGGGGCATTCACATGTTTCCTAGCAGCGAGTCAGGCGCTGGTGGCTGTAGAGCTCAAGAAGATACTTGCTTACTCGACGGTGAGCCAGATCGGTTACATGATGCTGGGTCTGGGACTCAGTGGATTCAGCGAGGATGCATACATCCCCGGTTTGACTGCTGGTATCTACCACTTGGCTAGCCACGCCATGTTCAAGGCAGCGTTGTTCCTGAGCGCGGGTTCAGTAATCCACGCAGTGGAGACAATCTACACCACAAACATGGGCGGCCTCAAGAAGTACATGCCCACCACCTACAAGCTAATGGTTGTAGCCACACTAAGCTTGGCCGGTGTGCCTATCTTCAGCGGCTTCTGGAGCAAGGACTCAGTATTCCTAGCAGCCCTAGTTGCGGGAACGCCCCTAGCATATGTATTGCTGGGAGTCGGTGTGCTGAGCGCAGCGATGACACTGGCATACAGTATCAGGTTCATCGCCAACACATTCAGGGGCGATGAGAGCGCATTCATCAAGGAGATGAATCATCATGGACACGCCCCGCATGAAGCCCCAGCCACAATGTGGATGCCCATCGCGGTACTGGTAATCCTGTTCAGCGTAACAGGTCTGCTAGCCACGGCTGGGCTCTTCAATGAGGGACTCAACCCCGAGATTTTCATCGAGCACCAGATGCACATAACAGTCGAGAATCTCCTTCCCCACAGCATAGCGGAGAACCTCCATGTGCCACACATAGAGGGATCAACCAAACTGGTGGGTGCTGCTCTTAGCGCAGTAGCGCTAGCGGTCGGAGGATACCTCGGCTACACGTTCTTCTGGGCTAAGAAACAAGACTCATGGGCGTGGGTTCAGGCCAGCCCCATGAGGATGAGGATACACAGTTTCCTCTGGAACAGGTGGTATATGAACAAGATATTCTACCTGATATTTGTTGACGGCCTCGTACTTATGAGCAAAGTTGTTCACAGAACCTTCGAGTCAAACATACTCGTATGGCTCAACGACGGCGTAGCGGGGGTTGTACAGTCCCTCTGCAACACCCTCTATGGCTCTGTTGAGGAGGGCGTCATATTCGGTGGCTTGAACGAAAACTTGCCATCCATGGTTATAGGTGTCTATAACCGAGTAAAGAAGACTCAGACGGGTCTTCTCAGCATGAATCTACTATACATGGCGGTCATGCTGCTGCTAGTAATTCTAGCAATGCTATACTCAGGAGGTCTACTACTATGATAGGTTCACTCTGGCTAGCGATACTGCTGCCCATCATCTGCATGCCCATCGTCTACTTCCTAGGAAGGAGCATGGGAAAGAACGTGAGCTGGTTGGCGCTAATCCCCCTACTCTATTCTACGATCTATCTTGGTAGCCTCTTAGGCACAGTAGGAACGAACCCCGTGGGCGAGTACTTTACATGGCTCCCCGATATCAGGTTCGGTCTTTACGCTGATGGTCTGAGTCTGCCTATCGCGACATTGATAGCTTTGCTATCTGTGATAATGGCGATCTACAGCAACACGGACATGGCTCAGAACGTACTGAAGCAGTATGGAGGAGAGAACAACAAGGCACATGCAACTTACTACGCTATCTATCTTGGCTATGCAGCCAGCATGATGGGTGTGGTGCTGAGCACAAACCTGTTCGAGTTCTACTTCTTCTTTGAGCTCATGATAATCCCATCATACCTACTCATCAACGTATATGGTTCAGGTGAGAAGGAGAAGATTGGGCTATCATACCTGCTATGGTCAATCGTGGGAGCAGTATTCTTCGTAACAGGGGCACTAGCAGCCTATGCTTTAACAGGCTCATATGAGATAAGCGCCCTAGCACAGCTTACGGGGTCACCCTACGCTGGCTTCGTGGTAATCACGATGCTCCTAGGCTTCGGTGTGAAGTTGGCTCTGTTTGGACTCCATGTCTGGCAGCCAGCGGCATACGCAAACGCGCCCACATCAATAAGCGCACTACTCAGCCCAGCCATGAGCGGCTTAGCAGCCTACGCTATCGCGAGGATGCTGCTGCCCATAACAGGCACCCTGTCATCATACTTCACGTTCACCCTAGCTTGGGGTCTCGTGACCATGATCTACGGTGGCTTGATGGCGTTGGCTGAAACCGATATCAAGCGTCTGCTCGCCTACAGCAGCATGAGCCAGATGGGTTACATGTTCATAGGCGTGGTAAGTTGCACGACTCTCGGTGTAAGCGGCTCTATGCTGCACTACATCAGCCACGGCTTCGGTAAAGCAGCCCTCTTCCTCAGCGTAGGAGCGATCATACACCAGACAGGTATCAGGAACATCAAGGAGCTGGGCGGGTTGGCGGCGAAGATGCCGGTTACCGCGCTAGTCTTCTTCATAGGAGCCCTGAACCTCACAGGTATTCCCCCAACCATCGGATACCCTTCGAAGATGATGATCTTCTTGGGGGCATTCGGACCGGGAATAACCACTATGTCACCTGAGTTCTATGTGGCTCTAGTAGCCCTGATATCCACTGCGTTGACGTTAGGTTACACCATGTGGACCATGAGGCGGATATTCTACGGCCCATTGCCGGATAGTTTAGCGGAGGTGAAAGAGGCGCCGATGATGATGTTGGTGCCCATGATCCTGCTGATAGCTTTCTCAATTGTCCTCGGAATCTACCCGAAGCCAATTGTTGACCCAATAATGGAGGCAGTCGCAGGACTGATAGGATGAGGTGAATGAAATGGTAAACAATCTACTTTACATAATCTTGGCGATGTTCGCAGCAATACCAGTTGTCTACCTGCTCGGTAAGAGTATGGGTAAGAACGTGAGCTGGTTGGTCTTCCTGGTATTCCTGGGAGTGACCATTTCCGTGGGAATGATGTTCCCAGCCATGGAACATGAGACCTACCTAGAGGAATACGCATGGGTTTCGACTCCGGTGAACCTCACATTTGGGTTATTGGCTGACGGACTCAGCGTACCGATGCTGTTTACGTATATCTTCGTCTTCGCAGGCGCAACCATGTTCAGCATGCCCTACATGCAGAAGAGGCTTGCACTGGATGACATAGAGGAGAGCAACGAGCAGTATGCAAGATACTACTCTCTATTCCTAGCCTATGGTGCGAGCGTTGGTGGATGTATGCTGGCCACGAACATGATACAGTTCTTCATGTTCTTCGAGATGGCTCTGATCTTCAGCTGGCTCCTCGTATTCCTATTCGGGTACGGTGACCGCAAGAAGAACAGCATGATATACTTCATCTACACCCACATCGGCGGAGGCATATTCCTACTAGGAGTCCTCGGTGCATTCTGGAGCATAGGCTCATTCAACATAGCTGACCTCGTACACATCGTGGACTACCCCAACGCGTTCTGGATTGGATTCGCCCTAACAATAGGGCTCCTGTTCAAGATCGGTGCCTTCGGTTTCCACGGCTGGATGCCATCCACTTACAGTGAGTCTCCTGCTCCACTTAGCGCAGTGTTGGGAGCCACCTCCGTAATGCTGAGTACATACAGCATGGCGAGGCTGCTACCCTACTTCCAGACCGTCTTGGAGCCTATAAGCGGCATAATCATGCTCTGGGCACTAGTAACGATCCTGTACGCAGGCGTAATGGCTCTCGCCCAGAAGGACACCAAGAAGCTGGTAGCGTATCTGAGTATGAGCCAGATGAATTACTGTGTCTTGGGCGTGTTCACTTATGTCGCGTATGGTGTACTGGGTTCAATCAGCTACAGCATCAGCCACGGCCTAGCAATCGGCCTACTCTTCCTAGTCTCAGGAGCACTCCTCTACAGGACGGACTCACGAGACATGACGGAGATGGGTGGACTAGCCGAGAAACTGCCAATAGTGATACTGGCGAGTCTGGCTGGGTTCCTGACCATTGGAGGAGTTCCACCGGCTGTCGGCTTTAAGAGCAAGTTCATACTGCTCAGCGGCGCGATGGTGAGGGGATTCAGCTCAGGTCAACTGGAGCTAATCGTCGCTATCTTGGCTGGTACCGTTGCGACTCTGCTGACTCTGGGATACGAGTTCAGGGCTGTGTGGAAGATATTCTACGGCAAACTGCCAAAGAAGCTTGAGGATGTCAAGAGTGTGCCATTGGAGATGGCGATACCATTACTGGCTCTTGGTGCGCTAACTATAATATTCGGTATCTGGCCGGCGCTCATCACGAACCCCATAGAAGTGTTTATCGAGCACCTCTTCCACCACTAATCTTCTTACTTCTTTTTCGACATCTTTTCTATATATAGTGTAATTAAAATCAAGCTTACCCAGATCAACAGATCCAGAGCCATGTTTGTTAGGTTCACTGTCCATGTATCGACTGGTCCCGCGATTGTTATCAGTTGATGTGTCCCCCATACCAGTGGGA
>CAYUTB010000011.1:9173-29918 GCA_964447425.1 uncultured Candidatus Bathyarchaeia archaeon | reverse complement strand
GAGACATTCAACTGAAGTAAGATATGCTGCATGGCGTCATGACCAGCCGCTGTTATCCCAACCACTCCGAGGAGAATCAGGGATACCGGGTAGATAGATGAGTTGGCGAAGAGGATCAGGGCGACGCCGAAGGCGAGGAATATGCCCAGTATCACCTTACCCTTGTACTTGTAGTCTCCCAGTGAGGCGAGGGCTAGCCCAGCCACGAGACCACCAACAGATAATACGGTGTTGAACATCCCGAGACCCACCGCACCCACCTTCAACACATCACGTGCAAATACAGGCAGCAACACTGAGTGGGAGAAACCGAACATCTCGCAGGTGGCAGCCATCACCATCAATGCGAGGATAACCCGGTTCTGTAAGACTATCTGGATGCCCTCAACGAGGTTGCCCCAGATGCTCTGAGCCTTGGAGGTGATTCTCCTCTCAACGTCCCTGATAGACGCGGTCATCCCGATGGCGAGGATGTTGACCACTGTGATGACGTAGAACGGCCACTCCAACCCAAAGACCTCGATGATCACACCAGCAGCAGCACCAGCGAGAATACCTATACCACGCATCCCAACAGCGTTCAACGATATGCCGCTCATTGCACCCTCCCTACCAACTAGGTCTACGATGAACGCCTGCCTCGCTGGCCCATCAAAGGCTCGGATAGAGCTCCAAAGGAAAGTGATCAAAAGGACATGCCATAGCTGAACCCAGCCACGCTGGATCAGATAACCCAACGCGAATCCACAAACCGAGAACATTGACAACGTGATTATCTGCAGCCGTTTGCGGTCAACCCTATCCGCCACCGCGCCAGCCAGCATCCCCCAGAGGAGGTTTGGTGCCGAGCGAACAGCCCACACCAAGCCAAGCGAGAGGGGGGAATTCGTTAGCTCCAGCACGAGCCAGCCGAGGGAGACGGTCATCATGAAGTTTCCAAGAGACATTGTGATGGTGGTTATGAAGAAGAGCCCGTAGTTTTGTGCCTTGAAGGGTTGAAATATCCGCATATCTGCTAGGGTGCTGAGTAGGCTCGGGGCTTTGTTCTCCAAAGATCATTCCACTTGGTGCCCTTAGAGGAGGCGGAGGATGGATAAATTCTTGGTTATCCCGTTCTGAAGAGCATATCTCTCACAGCGTCTTGGTGCCTCTGAATCGCCCTGTATTTCGCAACATTCACCTGTGATGGTTTCACCCTCGTGGACTCATCCACCTCCACGAGCTGATCGGTGAGGTTAGAGATAGCCTCACCCGAACCATTCTGATGCCCATAACACCATTGCGCCTGAATAGCTGCCCCCAACGCTGCTCCCTCTGACTCCTTGAAGCCCACCACTTCAGAGTTAAAGATATCAGCACACATCTGCACCCACACACTGTTCCTGCTGCCACCGCCCGTGAGCCTGATCTCAGACGGATCAATGCCAAGCTCCCTCATCCTGTTCAAACCATAGTTTAGCCCAAGGGTAACTCCCTCAACGGTGGCGCGGGTAATATTAGCCTCACTGAAGTTCATTGGAGTCAACCCATAGAATCCCCCCGAGGAATCAGGCATACTAGGGGTGCGCTCCCCAGTAAGGTATGGCAGGAAGAGCAAGCCATCACACCCCACAGGGGCTTTAACCAGATTTTCCTCAAGCGTCTCGTAGCTCTGCTTGAAGAGCTTCCTGACCAATTCAGTGGCTACCGTGACGTTCATGGTGCACACCATGGGTAGCCAGTGGTTCGTGGAGTCACAGAAGGCAGCCACCTCACCAATTGGGTCCACCACCGGCTTCTCCGAGTAAGCATAAACCGTTCCACTGGTGCCAAGGCTAACAGTAACCTTCCCCAACGAGGTATTGCCTGTTCCTATGGCTCCCATCATGTTATCACCGCCACCTGCAGAGACCAAGACATCAGTAGACAAACCCAGACTATGAGCAGCCTTCTCGCTGAGGCACCCAACTGGCTTATCCGATGAGTGAAGCCTCGGGAGCCTATCCACGAGGCTTGGATCAATAGCCTCGATCAAGGGCGTACACCATTCCCGGGTCTTCACATCCATCAGGATGGTGCCAGATGCGTCCCCATACTCCATGATGGGGACACTGGTGAGCATGTAGTTGATGTAATCATGAGGCAGCAGTACAGTTGAGAGCCTCGCATAGTTCTCTGGCTCGTGGCGTTTCAGCCAGAGTATCTTCGGAGCCGTGTAGCCCGGGAGCATGGGGTTGCCCACAAGCTTGATGGTCTCCTCGACCCCACCCACAGCATCCATGATGAGCCTGCACTCCTCAGCTGTACTGGTGTCATTCCAGAGCTTAGCTGGTCTGATCACTCTTCCAAGTTCATCCAGGGGGACAAAGCCATGCTGCTGACCACTCACACCGATACACCTCACATTGTGTGGGTTCACCCTGCTCAGCTCCAGAGCCTCATGGATAGAGGCAAGGGTCTCACGAATCCAAACCTCAGGATGTTGCTCCATGTGACCCGGTGGAAGCCCTTGGATCAAGTCATAGCTACGTGAAGCCTTTCCCAGCACAGCCCCGGTCTCGCTGTCCATCACGATTGCCTTGGTGCTCTGGGTTCCACTATCAACACCGATGAAATACTCAGGCATACCAAAGAAGTGGAGCCACGGGTTTTTAAAACAAGCCCGTCACGTCTCAGTCTCTGCTCTTTTACCTTGACTCAGAAGATGGCAGCGGAGACCAAACCGATTACCATGCTCAGCTGGAAAGGCAATACCCGCGGCTTTGATTTCCCCGAGCTAATGCTAAAGGGGAGGGGGGGGTCAACACATCCCAGCCTTATCCAGTGCCCAAAACGCTAAACCAGCCCCAGAAGAGCTTAGAATGGACCGCTGTGAGCTGAAAATACTGGTAGAGTCGCGCTATTGGCGGCTCAAATAGATCAATATCGTTGAAGCCATGGTTGTCAGCAGGTCGGGTAGGAAGTTGAAGTACTGCACTATCTGCAGTCCACCTGAGCCACTTGTGAAGCTCAGCAACACAGGGTTCGTGAACAGGCTGTAGCTGAGTAACGCGGCGCTGAGGAACACCAATCCTAGGGTGAAGCTGCTCTTCGTATTCCGGTACATATCCAAGTAGTTGGCGAACAGGTAAACCAACAGGATGGCATTCACAGCTGATATGATGATCTTTCCCTGAATATACGTCGTGATCTGGCGACTCAGGATACTCAGGTTCTCCTGATTCAAGTTACCGAGATTCGGGTCAACCAGCAGCCTTTCATCATTAAGTAGCCTGAATAGTATCTCGTCCTCGTTAATCACCAGCTGATCCAGATTCGCCGCTACATTCACGACGAAGTAGGCCGCCATTATGAGGACTGCAATCTGTTGTTTCCTGTTCATCTGCACCTTGCTAATCACCATCGTTATTAGGGTTTGTTCCAATTTTGTTCCAAATCTCTTCAAAATCTCCCCAGCTTTCCTCAAGGTTAGAGGAGATGAAGTACATTGTACCATACCGTGGACCCATGCTAGTTATCATCCCGTTCTTCTCCAAGATATCCAGATGATGCCTGATGGTACGGTAATCAACGCCAATGGACTCACCCAGCTGATTCGCGTTCATAGGCTCCTCCCGAAGAGTAGTCAAAATAATGCCCCTGTTCACACCACCACGTGACCCAGCGATAAGCCACTGTATAACGTGCTTTGTGTATCGATTCTTCTGGGACATTGCTTACCAGCTTACGCAATATTATCTGATGAGGGTTTAAAACCTATTCTTGATCGATGCATAAATCGCTGGTTTGATCATGTAACGATTCTGATCCAATTATGGTATAATCTTGAAAAACCGTTTATAACCAAAATCTGGTCTCTTCCCTCATCGAGATGAAGAGTCAAGAAAAACAAGGCAAGAAGGAATCCACCCTCAAGCTGGCACTGCGAGCCCTCAAGACAGTGATGGAGTATCCACTCAAGCCGAAACCAATTGCAGGGGAAACAGGGCTATAAGTTCCATCATAGAGACAACGGACCTAGGGAAGACCTACCAGCAGGGAGGAAAACCACTCATCGTATTAAAAGGCGAAAACCTACGGGTCGAAGAGGGTGAGTTCACAGCCATCATAGGCCCATCAGGAAGCGGGAAAAGCACATTACTGAACATGATAGGAGCTCTTGATAGACCCACCAGTGATGAGGTTAAAATTAGAGGAAATCCAAGATGAGAGCCACAGATATAATATCCATGAGCTTCGAGGGACTCAACTCCCGCAAGTTCAGGTTTGCCTTAAACCTCATTGGAATCCTCATTGGATGCGCTGCGGTCACAGGGTTGATCACCCTTACTCAGGGAATGAGTGTGGAGATCAGTGGTCAACTCGGTTCCCTTGGTGGCAGCACGATCACAGTTATGGCTGGCTCTAGGTTTGGACCGGGCAGTAATATGGGTAATCAAGCTAATACTGTAACACTCGACTGGCGTGAAGTAAAGATTATCAGTGGCTTGTCGGATGTTAAACTCGTTGCACCGATTGCATCAGGTGGCTCTGCATCATATACCCTGAAAGGCGATACATATTATGTCTCGATTACAGGGATAACTGATCTCTACTTCTCTATCAACGAAGGTACCGTTGTAGAAGAGGGCAGAACGTTCACTCGCAACGATAATGGAGTAGCGATAATCGGCTATGGTGTCGCTAACCCAAGTACAGGAGATGGCAACATCAAAGTTGGGGACCGGGTGAAGCTAACCTCAGAGGTAAACAACGTTGAAAAAGTCCTCACAGTCAGGATTATAGGCATCCTAGAGGAAACAGGGGGAATGATGGGTGGAGATACATCCTTCTATATCCCCCTTGGCACATATGAGCAGTTTTTCATCACCAACGGGGTGTATAGTAGCATACAGGTAATAGCTGATGAGGGTGTAAATATCGAATACTTGGCTGATACTATTGAGGAGAAGATAAGTGGAGTATCCGCTTTAACTGCTGCATCAACTATGGAGATGATAAACTCGGTAATCGGTACTATAGAGGCGGTTCTGGGTGGAGTAGCAGCCATCAGCCTTCTCGTAGCTGGAGTAGGCATCGTAAACACAATGACTGTGTCAGTTATGGAGCGAACCAAAGAAATCGGCACCATGAAAGCAATAGGTGCAAAAAGCAGAGACATACTCTACCTATTCATCTCTGAGGCAGCTATGACAGGGTTCGCAGGAGGTATATTAGGCGCATTATTCGGGTTCCTTTTGGGGAATGTTGTCGGCAACTATGTCGGTATATCAGCCAGCCCAACACTCATATTGGGAATGTTGGTCGTTGGGTTTGCGATGGTGACTAGCATAATATCCGGGCTTTACCCTGCTTGGAGTGCCTCAAATTTGAACCCCGTGGAGGCGCTCAGAGGTGAGTAGCCTCCCTCACACTGCTTGCCCCGAGACTGGAGCCACCCGAAGAGAAAAATGTGTAAAGCCATATCTTCCTTCCAGCAGCACCCGTTTTTGGCTCCCCTCGGGGCATCAGAACCATTTGGGTGATTATTAATACGGGTTCAGTGTATCACTACTTGATTTTATGGCACTTAGTGAAGGCGAGTTCCAAGCAGAGATGTGGGCTGATGATGACCAGTTCAAGAAGAACACGGGTCTCAGCCTCAGGGAACAGTACTTGAAGTATCACCCCCAAGTCTTGAGCAACTTCGGGGACGAGATGGAGAAAGTATGGGGTAAGAAATGGAAGTCAAACACCAACGTGGGCAAGCTCAGGATGGTGCTTCTGCACAAGCCGGGAGCAGAGTTTGAGACCATTGGTCATAAGACGCCTTTCCCACCATACGAGAGTCATCTTCCTGCGTGGAGGATGGCGGAAAAGATACCGTTGAATGAGATGGTGGAGGATCACATGAACCTCGTGGACGCGTATAAGGCGGAGGGGGTTGAGGTGGTTATCCGTAAGCCTGAGGAGAATAATCCACCATATCTTGTGAAGTCAATATACACCGATGATGTCTGTCACCCGGGCGTGTATGGTCAGATCATCCTCAGGATGTATGACTGGATGAGAAAAGGCGAGGAAAAATACACCTATCAGACACTGGCTGAGCTCGGCTGCCCAGTCGTTGGAATGATCATGGACAAGGGTATGGCGGAGGGTGGCAGCATCGGCTGGATGGATGAAAAACATCTTCTCATCAGCGTCCACTTCCCAAGGAGCAACACACAGGAACCCGATTTAACCAGAGCCAACGATTCAGGGCACATACAGTTCGCCAACATCGTCAAACTACAGGACCCAGAGGTTGATATCCGTATCCAGCCCGGCTATGGCTCAAGGATCGCTGCGAGTCATTACTGCCTCGTGGATAGGCATACATCGGTTCAGGACCCACGTGACCTTGACCCATACCTGAAGACTTGGATGGAGAAGGAGATGAACTGGGAGTTCATCGACCCACCTGAAGAAGTATGCGTTAAAGTTCACACAAAGGACCCTAGAAACCCCTACGTGAAGGCAGCGCCCAACACTGGCGTCGTCCTTGAGCCGAGGAAGATAATGGTGAATATGGGTAACCCCAAGGCTACCAAGTGGTTTGAGAGCATAGGCATCGAGGTCGTTGAAGTGGATGTGGCGACCCTAGTACGACCAAGAAACAGTGGAAGCATACACTGCACCGCTGGTAGCCTCATAAGGGACTCTGAGCCCAAGAGCTACTAATCATCGATCCTATCTTTCCATGTTTACTTTTTACAACAAGTTATACGTAGAAAAACTATTTTGAGGGCATGGAAGAGCATCTCATATCACGGTGCGGAATCTACTGTGGAGCATGCTACGTCTATAGGGCGGAGCGGGACTGCGGTGACTTCATACGTGAGGTAGCGGAGTGGCAGAAAGTAGAGCTGGATAAGGTAAAATGTAACGGCTGCCTTGCGCCAGAAGAGGAGAAGTGGCCAAACTGCCAGAAATGTAGACCACAATACTGCCTAAAAGAGAAGGGACTCCAGTACTGCCACGAATGCGATGAGTTCTGGGACTATTCATGCGAGACATACAAGGAGTATGAGGATTTCTGCTCGAAACGTGGCGAGAACATCAGACAGAACATGGTCAAGATCATGGCTGACGCCCCCAAGTGGCTTGAGGAGCAGGATAAGAAGTGGCGATGCAGCTCATGTAGAAAACCATACTCATGGTATGAGGAGACATGCCACCACTGTGGCAAAAACCTCAACAGAACAGATTTAAGGACCTAGCCAAAGAGCCTCATCTTGTCCTGCCCCATTGTGAAAGCGTGAAGTACATCGCTGTCACTGATTATACCTATCACAACATCATCGTTGAATGGGTCTAGTACAGGCAGTATCTCGTGCTCTTTCTCATTGAGCTTCTCCATCACAGAGTAGATGTTGTCTGTAGGAAGAACCCTAGGCAGATTCTTTTTTGCGACTGTTTTTGCTGTTATGTGCTCGCGTTCATCTTCAGGTATGTGACTTATGTCCTCAAAAGTGATCATACCATAATACCCGGCTTCATCCATGACGGGAAACCCTGTGTGTTCGGTCTCCCAGATCATAAAGTTTACGACACTGAGGGGAGTATCCGGCTTTACAGTCACTACGTCTTCAATGGGAGTCATGACATCGTTCACATAGACGAGGTGAAGTGGGCTTACACTCTTCTCAACATTTATTCCGCTACGTCTCAGCTTGAAAGTGTAGACGCTATCCTTCATATGCAGAGTTGATATGAAGTAACTGGCTGCACATGCCAACATGAGTGGAGGGAACAAGTAATAGTTGGCTGAAATCTCAGCGAGCATAACCACGCATGTGAGGGGTGCACGCGCTGCTCCTGCGAATAACGCAGCCATACCCACGAGAATATATACAAAAGGCTCACTCGGTGCAAAAGGTAACTTTACCATTATCAAGCCAAGAGCGCCTCCGATCATTCCCCCTATGTATAGGCTCGGTGCGAAGATGCCTCCGCTGCTTCCGCTTCCAACTGTTAAACTAGTGGATAGTAATTTGACTATGCCGAGGAGTAGCAGTAGC
The DNA here is from genome assembly GCA_964447425.1 of uncultured Candidatus Bathyarchaeia archaeon. Classification (GTDB taxonomy): domain Archaea; phylum Thermoproteota; class Bathyarchaeia; order TCS64; family TCS64; genus RBG-16-57-9. Next base: position 21,897 of record CAYUTB010000011.1, on the reverse strand, counting down.
TGGAATGGGAGGTTGCCCAATATTGCCTTTTCCAGTCCCTCGTATCCTGTTCCGAGTATTCCGTAGCCGAGGAAGAACATGCCCAAGAACCCTGTTAGCAGTCCACCTATGCTGGGTTTTATCCACGCGGGGAGTGGTAGTTCTTCGAAGAAGTCCTCGAACTTGTAGAGTCCACGGGTCCAGATGATGGATAATACGCCGAAGAATAATCCTATGGGGATGAAGTAGATGAGTTCCAGTGGGTTCGTGAACCTGTATGTTGGCAATATGAAAGCGGGAGCCATACCAAAAACCTCAGCGGTTACGAACATTCCAACTACTGATGAAAGAAATACAGGGATAACATCATAGGGCGCTACGCCACTATAGATTACCTCTATCCCAAAAAGTGCTCCGCCCAATGGAGCCATGAATGTTCCGGAGATACCTGCGGAGAGACCGCAGACCACCAGGAGTTTGCGGTATGATTCGTCTAGATGGAATCGCTGCCCAATGAATGAGCCAAAGCCGCTGCCTATCTGAGCGATCGGTCCTTCTCTGCCTACGCTTCCCCCTGAGCCGATGGTTAGACTGGAGACCAGTATCAGCACCGCAGCTACACGGGTCCTAATAACGCCACCTTTGACGATGACAGCCTTGATGACTTCCGGGACTCCATGCCCCTTTGTTTCTGGGGCAAACTTGTATACAATGGGTCCAACGATCAGGCCACCGATTGTCGGCAGGAGTATTATGCCGAGGTTGTATCCACCCACCATGTAGGTTATATGTGGTAGTAGTATATCGAAGAAGATTGTGTGGAAAAACCCGATCATTTCTCTAAATAATATTGAGCCTAATCCGCCCACTATTCCAATTAATATCGCTAAGGCATTGATCTTTAACCATGTCTTAACGCCCTTTCTCATCATCTTATTTGCTCATCATCCGACCCCTGGTTTGAGCGCGATTGGCGTTAAATCTGAGGACAGGACACACAGTAGGGGATCTTATTTGAATCTTTCTAATTTACAGTACATATTATCACCCTTTTTGATCAATCAAGCCATAGAACCTATTTTAGGGATTCACAGGGGCAAAATTCGGCTATGAACACTGTTTTGGTATACTGTGAGGACAGAAAATGCGAAGACCCCATACATAGGGTTTATTATGTCAAAATAAGTCTTTTAATAGATTATTTTATGATACGTGTCTATAGAATTGGTTTATTATTTTTAACTGTTCGCTCGTTTTTCGCGGTATTGAACGAGTTTCCTCGCTAATTCTGGGTCTTGTATGGCGAGTATCTCGATTGCGAGTAGGGCAGCGTTTTTTGAGGCGTCGATACCGACTGTGGCTACGGGAACCCCTGTGGGCATCTGTACTATGCTGAGAAGGCTGTCGAGTCCTCCGAGTTTGACTTCTTTTGGTACACCGATTACTGGTTTGATGGTATGGGCTGCTACTGCTCCGGGTAGGGCCGCTGCTAATCCGGCTATTGTTATGAATACCTTTGCGGTACTTTCTTTGACGTATTTTGCTAGTTTTTCTGGGTTTCTGTGGGCGGAGATTACCTGTAGGTCGTAGGTTACATCGAATTCTTTGAGTATCTCGGTTGCTTTTTCGCCTAGTTCTTTGTCGGATGTGCTGCCTATTATAACGGATACGTTGACCATGGAATTGGTATCTGGTGACGGTCTTATTAAATTGCCCTCTGCACTGTGAAAAAATAGGATGAACCCCGGTGACAGAGCAGGCTGGTTACAAGTACTATTCTTTCTAATATTGGTGACAGTTCCAATCTGCAAAGCAGCCACACCCACAGAGAGACGCTGGGAAAAAGCAGACCTCATAATAGAAGGACGAGTAACCGAGACAAAAACCCTGAACGGAGTACTGCTTTCCACAGTAGCAGTCGATAGGATACTAAAAACAGGCTTCTTAGAGTGTGAGCCAATATACTCCAAAGGATATGTGGAAGGATTGACACTACAGATACAGGCGAGCAGCCTACCAGCAGATCAGCCCCACAGATTATTTCTAGAAGAAACACCTGAAGGATACAGTATAATGGCATCAGAGAAAATAGAAGAAAAACCCATCATGCCAATCGATCCCGGAGCATCAGGGCTGCTATTACTGATAATGATAGCCATAATCGCATCCCACAAACCAGCGCTTCTGCCAGAGAAGATAAAATAAAAGCCTACTCGTAGGCTCTGCCCTTCTCTGACCCACCCTGTGCTAATTCCTCGCGGACACCGGCTGCTATCTTGTCCGCCATAGGGGTAGGATACTTGTTGCTGATGCATCCTAGGCATAGCTGGTCTCGGCGCATACCAGTCTCTTTGATGTACTCATCCAGGGGCATATAGTTGACGCTATCCGCATCCAGTTCAACTGCCATCTCCTCGGATGTGAGCCTCGCGCCAATGAGTTCACTGTATGTGCTCATATCGATGCCGTAGAAACATGGTCCGATGATCTTTGGGTATGTGATGAATAGGTGGATCTCGCTTGCCCCAGCTGCTCTGAGGCGTTTTATGTTTCCACGCATGGTATCCCCCCTAACGATACTGTCATCTACAACAGCTATACGCTTCCCGACAACCTGAGACGCCAAGATGTTGAGTTTCCTGTAGATGACGCTCTGGCGGTCTACACCATCGGTGATGAATGCACGCTGAGACACGTATCTATGCCTTCGTAGTGCCATCTCCCATCTGAGCCCCGATTCCTCGTGGAACCCATACGCCGCGTCGTTAGCGCTCTCAGGTAGACAGACCACTATTTCGCATCGCTCTGCCTTGTCCCGGTAGATTCTCGCCAAGGCTGCTCCCAGTCCTCTCCGGACCTCGTAGACGTAATGACCATTATATCTGCTGTCGGGTCTGCTGAAGTAGGCGTACTCGAATGCACAGAACGCTTGGCGTTTGCTCGGATATGCTTGAACCTGAGACATCATACCGTCTTTTACTATCAGTAGCTCTCCGGGTCGTAGTTCTTTCTGCCACTCGATGCCGTTGATGGCCAACCCGGTGCTCTCGCTGCTGAAAGCATACTTACCGTCACTGAAGCCATAGCAGAGAGGCTTGATGCCCCAAGGGTCTTTGAAGGCGAACAGTGTGCCATCATCAAGGATACCAGTGACGCTGTAGGCCCCATCAACAGATTCCATTAACGCGGAAACTGCTTTTGGCAGTGAACCTGTCTCCTCCAGCTTCTTTATTATCAGAGCAGCCAAGGCATGGGAGTCAGAAGTATCATGGCTTACACCCACTTTTTCCTGCAGCTCCCTGACATTGACGATGTTACCGTTGAAGCTAAACACGAGGCTACGCTGTTTGCCCTCACTGAGTATAGGCATAGCATCATGACATAATGCGTCATAGTCGCTGCTGCCACTGGTGGTGTATCTTACATTGGCTATCCCTATTTTTCCGGTTAGCTGTTTTACCTTGCTTGCCTGTCCGGGCTCCTTAATGGGTGGAATCAAGCCGAGTTCAGTATAGAACTCCAACCCATTATCGTATGTAGCGAAACCATGGCTCTGATGCCCCCTGTGGTTCTGGGCGAGCATCCCCCAGTAGAGATACGGGAAAACTTGTTCGTCTGGACTATATATGCCGAAGACGCCGCATTTTTCCCGAAGCTCCACTAAAGTTCCTCCATCACCTGATCAACGGTTTTTAGATTGAAGTCCTTGAGCTTAGCCTGCCCACTGAGAACCCTGTATGACGCGACGCATCTTTTGCTTACCTCACGCACCACTGGGGCGGGGATGCTCGGCGGTGGTCCATCGCCCATATAGCCGATGTTTCTGAGGTAGCTCCTGAGGAATTCTTTGTCTAGACATGTGGCTTCCTGTGGCTGTCCGGGTCGATAGAACTGGTCCGCCCAGTACCGCGCGGAGTCGTGGGTGGGGGGCTCATCGATCTGTATGAGTTCGCCATCGAGTCTTCCGAATTCTAGTTTGAAGTCAGGGATAATCAACCCATGTTTCTTGGATACGCTCTGGTATCTATCAAATAGTTTGAATGTGGCTTCCTCCAGCTGGTCCCACTCATCCTTCGTGCAGAGACCCCTGTCTATTGCCTCTGCTTTGCTGATCTCCATATCATGCCCTGCTTCTTCCTTGGTGGTGGGTGTGAGTATAACCTCGGGAAGCTCCTCAGCCATAACCAAGCCATCTGGAAGTTTGACTCCGCTGATGGTACGTGCTCCTTTATCGTAGGCTCTCCAAGCTGAGCCGTAGAGGTATGCCCTGCATACCCACTCTACGTCTACCCTGTTAGCCTTGGCTACTTTGACTGTGCGCTCATCGATGATCTCCAGAAGATGGTTTTTGATGATGTCTTCTGTCTCCTTGAACCAGAATAGGCTGAGGGAGTGGAGGCTGGGTCCCTTGTGGGGTATCAGTGTGGGGTATACTACATCGTAGGCGCTGATCCTGTCGCTCGTTACTATGTACATGTGGTCGCCCATGTCGTAGACGTCTCTTACTTTTCCGCGTCTGGGCGCTGGGTTGCCGTTAAACATGTCTGAGGCTCTTAGTACCTCGACTTTGCCCTCTCCGAGGGGGCTATCAACTATCATACTGTCTTTCAAATTGGTGCACCAAGGAAGACTTACACGCATAGCACATAACTCACCGATATTTAAGTAGTTTATTGACAAAAACACGTAATATTTCAGATGTGAAGCAACAACAAAATGAAATGGCAATCGATCTTGAATAACTCATCCAATGAAGTTTTATTTTACATTACAATAATATTAACCGAGACAGTTGATAGCTAACTCAATACCCTATACACAGAGGGTGATAGTACCCGGTAAAACCGTTGAAGAAGTCTACGAGACAATAAAAATCTGGTTTCGCTACAACAGCTGCAGCGTAACCAAACAAAACCCACCGACAGACATCGAAGCGAATTACAACGCGGATACCGATATGTTTCAGATAGGTCCAAGAGACGATTTCCCGAAAAACATCAATGTGCGACTCTCAAGCTTCGGGGAAGATGTGGCGCTCAACATCACTATCACACAGAAAATCGATAGAATGGGAACCAGAGGATACATCTACTGGGGCTTGAGGGTAAAGGACCTCTACGAGAAACTGGGAGTCAATATAAATGAATCCACCCTCTCAGAACTCGTGCCCAAAACAATACTGAATGAAAGCATCAACATAAGGATCAAGCGGATCATAGTCATTATAATTGCCGCGACCTTCATATCATGGTTTCTATGGGAGAATTTTCAAGCACTGGGTGTGATGTACATTATCGTCTTAATAGCACCCATTTTGCTTCTCGCAGGCTGGGACCTCCAAGGCTACAGAAAACTCCTAACAAGATTAAGGAAAAACCTGCGATAACCTCACCGCCAAAGTCATGGATCGATACTGCTAAAAGAGATGCCACAAAGCATACTTTACGGTAACCCTTGAGCAAGATCGTTATCGTCGGAGCCGGCCCCGCCGGTTTATGGGCAGCACATCAGCTTAGCAAGAAACATCATGTAACCATTTTAGAGAAGAGAAACTTCGTGGGAGGCAGCGGGCTCCACAGCGACGGAAAACTCAACTTTCACCCACAGATCGGCGGAGACCTCACCGAGTTTATGGCGCCAGAGGAGGCGTGGAGGCTAACATATCAGATCAGGGATAGTTTTACAGATCTCGGTGTTGAGATGGCACACAGTGATGAGGAGGGGCTCAGGAAGCTGGAGGCTCAGGCTAGCAAGGCTGGGATTAAGTTTGTGAAGATTGAGCAGAATCATATTGGCTCGGATTATCTGCCTGATGTGATGACGCGGATGAGGAGTCAGCTAGAGGAGCAAGGTGTAGACCTCAGGCTCAAGACCGAGGCAAAGGACCTCATCATTGAGAACGGTGAGGTAAAAGGAGTCATCAACGATGAGGAGACATTTCAGACAGACGCTGTGTTGCTAGCGCCCGGTCGCATCGGAAGCCAGTGGCTAATCGACCAGATGAATCAGCATGGCGTACCTATGAAGTATAACCCCATAGACATTGGCGTCAGGGTCGAGGTGCCAAACGAGGTGATGGATGAGGTGATCCATGGCTACGGCTGCTGGGACCCAAAGTTCCACATGTACACGCCGAGCTACGACGACTTTGTACGCACATTCTGCGTCTGCCCAGCGGGATTCGTGGTCAGGGAACCCTATGGTGATGGACTCTTCGGCGCAAATGGACACAGCATGAGGGACACAAAGAGCCTGAACACAAACTTCGCACTGCTCACGAGGATGAGCCTGACGCAGCCACTGGAAAACACCACGATCTATGGCACAAGAATAGCGCAGCTCGCCAACACACTCGGCGGACATAAACCCATACTGCAAAGACTCGGCGACCTCCGTAAACATCAAAGAAGCACATGGGAGAGGCTGCACAGAAGCCACGTATCACCCACACTCAGAGACGTAATCCCCGGCGACCTAACAATGGCGTACCCCCAGAGAATCATCACAGACCTAACAGAGGGGCTTGAGATGCTCGACAAGGTGATGCCCGGAATAAACAGCGACAGCACACTCCTCTACGGACCCGAGATAAAGTTCTACGCAATGAGGATCGCCACAGATCGACAGCTCAGAACACGCATCTCAAACCTCTACGTCGCGGGGGACGGCGCCGGTGTAAGCAGGGGGATCGTCGGGGCAGCGGCAACGGGGCTCGTTGCGGCTCAGGGAATAGCCCAGAGGCTTGGATAAGCTTAAACAGGGATTCACCCCCTTTTTCCCAGAATTGGTTTCAAGCAATCTGAAGAAGTGGTTCGAGGACACCGTGAAGGCAGCCGTGATCCCCCTAGGAAAAGTAGGGGTTACTCCCAATATGCTCACGGTGCTGGGGATCATATTCGCGGTGGTAACTGCATACGGATACACGCTGGCTCCAGCTAACAACAGGTATCTCATCTACAGTGGAGCCTTGATCATAGTATCCGGCTTACTGGACGCCATAGACGGCGTACTCGCGAGAAGCACAGGCAAGGTAACTCGGTTCGGCGGATTCTTCGACAGCGTATCAGACAGATACAGCGACGCCATCATATACACTGGCATAATCGTCGCGGGGCTCTGTGATCTAACCACGGGGTTAGTAGCATTATCCGGTTCAATGCTGGTAAGCTACGCCCGCGCGAGAGCCGAGATGGAAGGAGTGAAGATGGCGGGCATCGGACTCGCTGAACGAGCCGAGCGCATGACCTTCCTCAGCTTCTGCAGCATAGCGGCTTACTGGTGGGCGCCAGCGTTAAACTATGGCGTACTAATACTGGCGATACTGGCACAGTTTACAGTATTGCAGAGAATAATTTACTTTAAAAAAGAGATAGAAAGAAACTAATCGTTTCTTTTTATGGGTCTCCGGCGCCTAGGAACAAACTTGCGATCTTCCTTGCTCCGAATATTTACTACACCGCGGTGAACCGCGCAACTGATACAGAGATACTTCGTTGTCTTGGTGCGATTAATAGTCGCACCTTGAGCCTGAAGCTCTTTTAATATTTTAGAATCGACAAGACTCGTAAACTTTGTCTGCCTCTTCGCTTTATCTCGTGGTACTTGGGCGCCACAGTAGCTACATTGAACTAGACCGGAGCTCCCTTTCCCTCCCTTGCTGCGTCCACCGCTACTTCTTTTCTTGGTCACTTCCAAGCCTCACCACGGATATACTGAGGTTCGTTATAAATGCTGCGAGAGTCAGAGAAGATCATTAACAATTTTCAAGAGGCATTGAAAAACGGGTAAAAGTATTCTCTTGTAACCCGCGTCGCTTAGGTGAACCCCGTCATTGGAATACACGTCAGCCAGCTTCCCCTCAGGGTCAACGAGCTCCGAGAATAAGTCAAGATACATGACCCCAGTCTTCTCACAGTATTCATGAGTCATATTATTCAGTCTTAGCACGGTCTCGTTGAAGTGAGACCCCGCAACAGGGGCAACGTTGAGCACAACTGGTGTAGCTCCCACTGCTTTGCTCCGTTCCACGAGCTCAACAATATTTGGTATAACCTCTTCAGGTGTTTTTCTCGATGAGAGATCATTGATTCCGCCCCAGATGAGAACGATGTCTGGGTTCTCGGTCTCTACGCTGCGGCTGAACCGTTCAAGCATGCCCCGTGTGCTATCGCCATCCATGCCCTGATTCACAACCGCGATATCCCGGGTGATCCCCAGCTCACGCAGCCGCACCCTGAGGCTGGACTCCAACATGTTGACAAACGGGTAGTAACGAGGAGGCATAGGGCCGGGTCCCTGCTGGAAACCAGCGGTGAGGCTGTCCCCTAGAAAAACAGCTACTATCCAGTCACTCAAAATAGATCCCACACAGTATACGAGTTGATGTTAAATAGGTTAATCATAACGTCATTTCTGGTATTCTAATGTCAAAACTCGTGGAGGAGCTTGGCGCAGACCTTGTCCTAGTCAACGGAAAAGTGGTCACAGTCGATAGGGATGGCTCTGAGGCGGAAGCCGTAGCCGTCCGGGGTGGAAAGATAATAAAGGTGGGTAAGAGCAGCGATGTATTGCAACTCACCCACAAGGATACAGTGAAAATAGACTTGGGGGGAAAGCTGCTTCTCCCCGGCTTCATAGACACCCATGAACACTGCATCAGGAGGGGGCTGCAGCTGGACTGGGTCAACTGCGCCACACCTCCAATGAATAGTCTCAAAGAGGTAATTGAAGCACTCAAAAAGAAGGCAGAGTCGAAACCAGAGGGAGAATGGGTGATAGGCTCATGGTTCGATGAAACCCAGTGGATGGACAAACGATTCCCCACGAGATATGATCTCGACAAGGCATCAACAAGGCATCCAGTGTATCTGGGGAGAGCCGGGGGGCACAACGCGGTAGCAAACAGCCAAGCATTAAAGCTGGCTGGAATCACCAAGGATACGCCTCAGCCAGCGGGTGGAAACATCGAGCGAGACCCGAAAGGTGAACCAACCGGGCGACTGGATGAGATCGCAGCCATGGACATGGTGCGGAGTATCATACCGGCTCCCAGTGAGGATGAGGAGACAAAGATACTCGCCATGAACTGGCCGGTGCTTGAGCAGATGTACCTCAGCTGGGGCCTGACCAGCATCCATGAAGCCCACATCAAGGCACCTCAAGCACTCGCATACCAGAAACTAGACAAAGAGAACAGGCTCAAGATCAGGATCGGGCTCATGCTGGACGGCATGACGCCATACAAGGGATACGCCACAAGCGACCTAGCCAGACAGGGACTGCGCACTCCCTTCAAGTGGAGCGATAGGCTAAGGGTGGTAAGCGTGAAGGTAGGCACTGATGGAGCCATGGGGAGCCTCACAGCGGCACTCTACGAGGATTACTCGAATGACCCGGGAAACAAGGGCATCATCAGGTGCACCAGAGAGGAGCTGGTAGACGAGGTTACACGGTGCCACGTCGCGGGGTTACAGGTCTGTATCCACGCCATAGGTGACCGGGCGATAGATCTATCACTGGACGCCATAGAGGAAGCCCTGAAGATTAAAGCTTGGCCAGACCACCGCCACAGGATAGAGCATGCGGGATATGTTCTCCCAAGGCAGCTGAAACGAATAAAGGAACTGGGGGTGAACATCAGCGCCTCCATCGGCTTCTGCTACCCCATCGGAGACAGCCACATCGCAGCCCTTGGGCCGGACAGGCTCTGCGGGTATTACCCCATGAAGAGCTTCAGAGATCACGGCATAGTCGCGGCTGGAAACAGCGACGGATTCGGCACCAGCTACGCACTCACAGGCATATATGGGTGCGCAGCACGGAAATCCAATAGCGGAAAATATCTCTGCAAAGAAGAAGCGGTCCCCATGATCGACGCAGTCAGAGCATACACATGGAACGCAGCGTACCTAGAGGGAACAGAGGACACCAAGGGCTCCATAGAGGTGGGTAAGTTCGCTGACTTCGTGGTCCTTGACAGAGACATCATGACTCTGCCCCATGAGGAGATACTGAAAGCCAAAGTACTGAAGACGATTATTGATGGCGAGGTCGTCTACGAGCACTCAGATTGACCGATCGTAGATTGCCTCAATAATCTTCACATACTCGGGGTCAAGCCCATGCTCACGGGCACCAGATAGCATCAGTTCCACATAGCTCCGGGCAGGCGTAAACGGTCCCTTTGGATTAGCCACCCTGTACAGGTCAGCGTCATGCCATTCACCGTCCTCTCCCAGCACCTTGAAGGTCTCACGCTTGTACAATCCCTGAGGGACACTCTCAATGATATCCAAATCAATCATCTCGGTCTCATCACACTCATAGATAACGCCATGAACCAGTCCACCGGGTTTCTCTATTATGGTGCTTAACCCGCCCTGTCTTTTCTTGCTCCAGAACCTGAACTGGACCATATAGTTGGGAAGATACGCCTTCATCACATACTTGGCGCTTGGAAGATACTGATGAAGAAAATCGATATTCAGATTAGAACCATACCCAAAATGAAACATACACTATTGGTCTACCCAGTGGGTTTAAAGACATCGCGCGATCCCTAAAAGTGGAAAACCTTGCTATCCGAGATAAGGGAGATAATGAAGGGCAATGTACTGGTGCTCACAGTATGCAGCTCACTGTGGAGGATCAGCATAGACATCATCTGGCCATATCTCGCTCTCTACGTCATCGCCCTCGGCGGAGAATACGAGACCGTTGGGCAGGTGATGGCGGTGGGCAACATAGCATCCATGATGCTCTACCCGCTGGGTGGATACATCGCTGATTATCAGGGCAGAATCAAGGTCATGGGTTACATGACCTACGTCTACGCGTTCACGTTCCTCATATTCGTCTTCACAGAGAGCTGGCTATGGGTAGCCGTGGGTATGTTCATGCAGAGCCTAGTCACCTTCTACATACCAGCCATGCAGGCACTCATGGCGGACAGCATACCAGCCCACAAACGGGGAATAGGCTTCGCAGCCACAATGGCAATACCGGGAGCATTCGGGGTAGCCTCACCCCTCATAGGTGGATGGCTAATAGATCAGCTGGGAGTAAAGATAGCCGTAAAGGGGCTTTATGCTGCTGGTTTCTTCGTCGCGTTGATCGTTGCGACTCTTCGCCTCAAGTATCTGAAGGAGATGAGGGTGAGAAAGGGTCCGGGGCTCAATATCACTGTGAGGCGAGTCCCGGGATTAGTGCTTGAGTCCTACAGGGATGTGTTGCGGACGGTTAAGGGGGCATCCAAGCCTCTGCTGACATATAGTGTGCTGGTTTCCAGTGCGGCTTTCTTCGTCAGCATGGTTAGCCCATTCTGGATCATCAGAGCCATAGAGGTAATTGGGTTGAATACTTGGCAGTGGGGAACCCTGAGCCTCCTCAATGGAACGATTAACGTATTACTGAGCTTCCCCGCTGGAAGGATAGTTGACAGATTCAACAAACGGTGGGTAGCTGGGATATGCCTCATAGCCTGCAGCATACCCTGCCTGCTGTTCCTCAGGGCGACAACCTTCACGCACGTTGCCCTACTATTGGCAGCATGCACCATACCAAACACATTCATAAACCCCGTCTTTCAGGCGATGTTCATAGACATGACCCCACCAGATAGGCGAGGACGAATGATCGCAGCCATAGGTGGAGCGGGAATATGGGTGACGGGGGGAGCATGGGCGACAGGCATATTCGCCATGATAAGCATCACCATGGGTACTCTTCTCAGCGGATACTTGTACAGGTTTAACAATCAGTTACCTTGGATGATCTTGTCCGCCGCGATAGCCCTGATAGGCGTATTGATGATATTGCTCGTAAAGGACACGGATAGAGAAACCGATTAATTCAGAAGTTTTATGGCTGCGGCTAAGGCGCCGATGGTGGCTGTGAAGCCGTCGCCGCTCGTGCCGATTATTGCCACATCGTTTTCAGTGGGTTTGAAATCAGCGAGCCCCTCAAGTATATGAACCTCAAGTTTTTCCTCTATTCCCGGGATAATCCAAGTACCATCATGATAAACAAGGGTAGTTGCACCCGTGGCTCCGTGGATCAATGCCTGATCCCTCTGCTCAACACCTAGCTTGACTCTGCGAGAGACCCCCCGTACGAGAACAGCCCAATTCACTTTATCCACGGTAATTTCTGTACCCGGTAACGACTTCCATCTAAGAACACCCTCAATGGCTTTCAGATATTCTAGCCCATAACTGCTCAGGGAAACTCCCGGTCGGTTGACCTCGATTAGCTTCTCATCTTGCAGCCTGCTCAAGATGGTTCTCGTGGTACCTTCTCCCAGTCTGAGCTCCTCTGCTAACTGCTTCCTACCGATTCTCTGGTTCTTGAGGAGAATCAGTGAGTATAGCAGGTGAGCCTGTGTGAAATCCGGGGCTCGTCCAGGCGCAGTCTTTGAAACAAGTTGATTGAGAAGCCTTACCTGTTCCATACATTATACCTACTGATAGGATGTATAAGTCCACCCGACCACGTCGCCATCGTGAAGGCTGTACTGGTCGGCTCCCACGGGACCCATAGCCCATTCATCTTCATATAGGCTCCATATCCAGAAATGGGTGGCATCCTGTTCTAACCCGTTAACTGAGGTTATGAAGGAGCCGAAGTCACTGGTCTGATACTCAATGTCGCACACTAGACCAGTTGCCTGCAGCAGGTTTTCCCCCGTCTGAATACGGGTGTCGTTAAACCAGACTATTGTCCCGTTCCCGTAATCAACCATGATATC
>CAYUTB010000011.1:0-9073 GCA_964447425.1 uncultured Candidatus Bathyarchaeia archaeon | reverse complement strand
GCTGTTACCCCGGAGACTATGTTCGTGAACAAGTCATAGACAAAAGTCAACATGAACCCCGTCACTGCTACCCAAGGATCAAAGCCTTTCCCCGATTTTCTGCCCGAAAATATACCTCCTGCGATACCGAACATGGCTTCCCCTATCACTGTTGATATGAATACTGGTAGGCTGAAACCGAATGGGTTGATGGTCCCATAGACGAGCCAGACGAGTCCACCCGTGAAGGCGCCTAAACCGGGTCCCACAAGGTATCCGCTTGTGAATACTATGAGGTCCATGAATTTGATATTGATTGCGCCGATCATGAGATAGTTGGTGGCTATGGCTGTCGCTGTGAGTATGGCTACTAGGCTGATTTTTCTTGGGTTGATCCTCGGTCGATTCAAACCATCATTGGATGGAGCATCCAACCAATAAAGGGTTTCGATGCAAACCCCAATAAAACACCCACACCAGAATAAGGGAGATGATCCAGTACTACGACGCCCCAGACATACAGCGACGAATCGAGGAGATCATTGAGATACTCAGATTCGACCACGTGGAAATCAAGAACCTACACTGCATCAGGAGCAGGGGCAGCGAGAGCAAACGAACAATAGCCAGAATACATGGACTGGGAAGGATATGGCAGGAAGCCATGCATATGGAACCAACATACATCATAGAGGTCATTCATGAGCTATTCGACTTTTATCCACCCGCTGCACAGGACCGCACCCTCATACATGAGTTGATGCACATACCCCAGAAAGCGAAAGGAGGTTTCAGGCACCACAAGAACCATGTAACAAGTGAGAATGTGGACACGTGGCATAAGCGATACGTGCAACGGCGGAAAGAGCTGGGACTCGACAAAGTATAAAGAAAGCCAAATCCTCTGAGTATCAATGTACCCTAAACCCATGACGTATGCGGTCGAGAAGAATACAACTCTAAGGGAGTTCATATCGACACTCGGCGATCATACACTGTACGCCTATGATAGACGGGTCATAGGGGTAGTGGTGAATGATAAACGCCTCTGGGACTCGGCGAGGCTTGCTCCCGGGGATAAGGTTACTGTTTACCCGATCATCGTGGGGGGCTAGCCAGCTTTACAGGGATCTGCTCCCCACTCTTGTAATAGGCGGCTGCCCTAGGCTGATCATATGGTGGTCCAAGGATCATCATTATCCGCCCATAGAAGTTGTGAAAATCCCCAGTAGATGGCTTCAAGACCCCACTGGGGTGGCTATGAGCCGTCCCCATAATGGTGAAGTCGATGGGGAGCATATGAACCGGGAATGAGGCGAATCCGTGCCCACCCGACCCGAATGGCGGCAACAGGAAATCTGTGATTATGAAATCATCGCCCTTGCGGCTTCCTCTTAACAAGACTATTATCTCGTTGGGGTGATTGTTCTTGGCGAATTCCTGCATCGCCATGAATGCCTCTGGGTTCATGATTATCATATTGATCGCCTATAGGAGTCCCGGGTCGTAGAGTTTTAGTTCTTCTGTGGCTGTGTCTACTACTATTTTTGCCCTGATGATGGGGTATGAGTCTGTGATGTTTATGTTGTAGATGACGATGTATTGGTTTTCTTTCATCGGGTACTGCATTATGCTCTGTATCTCTGCTTTCTGGTACCTTGCCTGATAGATTTCTCTTAGTTTGGATTCTAGTATCCTGTTTATCGTTGGGTCTTTGGGGTCCATGTATTGCTTTGTTTTGTCTGCTTTGTTATAAAGTGTACCAGTTTTCGGATGATATTGATGATGATGAATTTATACTATTATGATAAAATCAAGCCTGATAAGTCATTTGTTTTAACATATTTAAGTGCCAAAATACTGGAGTTTACACTAGGATAACAATTGTTAACGATGTGTATTACTGATCGATATTACTGGTATTCAACATAACTAGATAACAGTAAACCAGATCAGTATACTCAATGGACCCAAAGACACTAACATTCGCCATAAACTGGATAATACTCATGGCACCACTCATCAAATGGTGGGCAAAAACCATGTTTCTAGCAAAATAAGAGAGCCTTTTTCACCAAAAATAGAGAGGATGGTTCTACCCCATCCTCGGTTTACATAGAATCTCCAATACTTTGATGTCAAAGAATCGATGCGTATTCACAGGGAGAATCACAACAGCTGTATCAGAGCCTCCACCACTACCCGCGATAGCAATACATGGCACATCAGCCTTGATCATTCCAGCGTCGCAAGCCATGCATGATATCTCCATGGTAACCTTCACGCCCTGACTGAAAGTCCTCAATGTATTCGCGATTATCTCGTCCACCTGTATAGCACCAAACTTCTGCTTCACAGCCCTGCCTAATCCGCCAAAGCTGTGCAGGTGATAAAATAGCTTGGCTCCGTTTGCCTCGATCTTTGCCTTGTTCTCATCCGTCATCCTGTGAACATTGGGCTCAGTGAACCCCATCATCCCAGCCGAGACAACGAGATTGTAATCCTTGAACATCTCCGACGCCAATACACCGGCGTAGCCTGTGTATGAAGCGATGACGATGTTCTTGATACCGAGCTCCTCAGCGCGTTTCTTTGCGAGCCTCAGAGTTTCCTCAGTATACGCTTTGCCTTTCCCATCAAAATAGACGGTTTCTACTATCTGACTCATAACATAATAAATGAAAGAATAAGGTAAAAGGGTTAGTCCCAAGGAATAACGATGTACTTCAGCAGATGCTCTGGGCTCAAGCCCTGCACCTCACCCCAAGCGAGACCCACGAGGTTATCCTTCTCGATCTCACTGTAGACGAGGAACGCCAATATCACGTTGAACCCAAACTGATTACCAGCACGAGCCTTGGTCGCAGCATCATACTTGCCCTTACGGAGCATAGCCCTAACTAGGGCGATGTCCCCTGTCTTTATCGGAGTCAGTACAGACTTGTACGGCTCATCAAGATCATCAATAGCCTTTGTTAGGCTCTCAGCCTCGATAACACCTCGCAGATCCTCCTTACTAATACCATAGGTTACTGGAAATATCTCATCCAAATCGACCTCAGATTTTCCCCTCCGCTTAATGGCAATGAGCACGTTCTCGACATCGGTCTCATATTTTACGAGGCTGTTGACGATATGCCTGTCCTGTTGTGGGAGTTTCTCGGTTAGTCTCAGTATATTCTTGGCGTAAATGTAGTTGAGCTCCAGCTCAAGTGGCCAGATAGCATCGTATTGCTTATAGAGCGCCAGCTTATCGATGAGGCTCTGATAGGAGGTTCCATCAAGTTTCTTTACGGCTTCCTCAAGGTTCTCGGCTGTGATTAACTCAGTGTAATCTTTCACAATATAGGGGTCTATGGGGATCAGTGAGTCGGTGATCTCCTCGACACTACTATCAGTGAATTTTCCCCTAAGGATACGCTTGAGGTTCAGCACCTCGAAGCGGAAATCGAAGTAAGCGTGCAGGAACACGCCCATAGAGGCGGGTGTGATCTTTACGATCTCTTCGATCCTCTCAGTGAATTTCTTGATGAAGACCTTCTCTAGGTTCAAGGCGATCTTGTCGTTTTGCTCGACCTCGATCTCTCCATATGGTGTTTCCTTGAGCCTGAGGAGGAACTCGTTGATATCAGATGCCTCGGATAGGTGGCGCATCTGCTCCTTGTTCAGTAGATCTGCGATTCTCGCATGTGTTCTTAGAACCACATATTTGGTTCCTAGGTTTATTTGCGTGATGACTTTGCCCCTCCGATTAACTTCATCCTGACCAGTTCCTCCATTGACTCCTCGTCGAGCTTGTCCTCGATGAACTTGATTATATACCTCATATCGGGTATAACCATGTTCTCTAAGGCGTTTACTTTCCTGCTGGTGGTGCCCAACTCGTCTGCGATACGCTCTACCCGTTCCTCGAACTCAGCGAGCCTTATCAACTCCTCGATGATCTCAAAGACCTTCTCAGCAGCAAAAGCTAACGTGATGTCTAGCTCAGCGGCGATCTCCGGGGCCTTATTGATCTTGACGAAAGGATAGATAACACCCATAACGCTTCTAGGCAGCACCTCTAGGTCCAGTGTATTCTTGATGCTCCGAGTCTGACTCTGTACTTCCATTGGTCCTAAACTCAAATAGGCCGCAGTCAGGGCACTGTAGGCTTCCTCTAGATTACCTAGAAGCATGCCTCTTCTACCCTTAAGGACCTCAAGGCTCTCCGTCAGCTCTTTCGCAAGCTGGTCCCGCTTGAGTTTGAGGAACTCAGTTCCCCGCTCAACGGTCTGGATTCGCCTCTTTGTCTCCATGAGGTAGCCCTTTGTGGGCCTGACGCCGGATGTAGCAGACATGGTTACGCTTCACTCTTGTGCGCTGGGTGATACTTCTTGATGTATGCTTCACGGACCCTGATGAGATCCTCTTCAGGCAGCTCCGCGAGTAGGTCCCAAGCGAGAGTAAGTGTCTGCTCGATGGTTCTGTTCTCATAGATTCCCTGATTAATGAACTCCTTCTCGAAACGATCCGCGAACCTGAGCCATGTACGCTCACGCTCTGATAGTCCTACTGCTCCAACGATCCTCACCAGTCCTCTGGCTCGCTGTCCCTCAGCGTACGCCATGTAGAGCTGGTTTGACACATCTTGGTGATCCTCACGCGTGGTCTCGCGACCGATACCGTCCTTCATCAGCCTGCTTAGGCTGGGTAGCACGTTCATCGGCGGGTAGAGCCCACGCAGCGCGAGCTCACGCTGTAGCAGTATCTGACCCTCAGTGATGTACCCCGTTAGGTCTGGGATCGGGTGAGTGATATCACCTGCAGGCATCGAGAGGATAGGCATCAGTGTTACTGATCCAGGTCTTCCTTTGATACGACCTGCACGCTCATAGATGGTGGCGAGGTCGCTATAGAGGTATCCTGGGTAGCCTTTTCTCGTTGGGATCTCTTCTCTGGCGATGCTGATGGCACGAAGCGCCTCTGCGTAGTTGGTCATGTCCGTTAGGATGACCAGTACGTGCATGCCTAGGTCGAAGGCTAGGTACTCTGCGATGGTCTGGGCGATACGTGGGGTGACTATACGCTCAATAGGTGGGTCGTCTGCGAGGTTCAGGATCATAACTGATTTGTTCAGTGCACCTGTCTTCTCGAATTCACTCCTGAAGTAGGCGGCTTCCTCGTTCTTGATACCCATGGCGCCAAAGACGATGGCGAAGTCGCTCTCTGAGCCAGGTATCGTTGCCTGACGGGCGATCTGGGCGGCTAACTCGTTGTGGGCTAGACCGGACTCACTGAAGATTGGTA
Organism: uncultured Candidatus Bathyarchaeia archaeon; assembly: GCA_964447425.1. Taxonomy (GTDB): domain Archaea; phylum Thermoproteota; class Bathyarchaeia; order TCS64; family TCS64; genus RBG-16-57-9. The sequence continues at coordinate 3,805 of CAYUTB010000011.1, read as the reverse complement.
GTTTCTGGCCCCTGACTAGGCTGGTCATGCCATCGATTCCGCTCATACCTGTCTGGATGAACTCCTTTGGTACCTCACGGGCGGCTGGGTTGATGACACCACCGTTGACGTCCCTCATGTCCTTGCCGATGATGGGGGGCATACCGTCAATGGGCTCGAAGCTTCCGCTGAATACTCTTCCGATGAGGTCCTCTGATACGGGTATCCTGAGGACGTCTCCGCTGAAGGTTACTGTGGTGTTGAGGTTTAGTCCAGCGGTTTCTCCGAAGCACTGGATCATAGCCCAGTCCCTGCTTACGTCCAGTACGCTTCCCTGTACTATCTCACCGTTTGGTCTCTCGATGTAAACGATCTCGTCAAAAGCGACATCCTTGGTGTTTCGAACCATCAGGATTGGGCCCTTGATCTCCGTTGTGGTCTTGTATACTATGCTCATGCTACCGTCACCTCGTATTGTTTTGCCAACTCATCTATCTCGTCGAGCATCATCTTGCGGGCTAGGTCTATTGGCTCTGTTCCCGCTCTTTCCTTGAGCCTCATGATCTCCCTGATTGCATCGATTTCACGTACCTGATCGATGGGGATCCCCTGCTCGATTAGTGGACGGACTGTGTTGTAGAAGTCAGTGAATAGCTTCAGTAGCTTTACCTGTTTCTCTGGTGGGCAGTAGCGGTCTACCTCATGGAATGCGCTCTGAACCAGGAAGCCTTCTCGTAGCATCTCCGCAACTAGCAGTACAAGTCGCTGGTCGTCTGGGAGAGCCTTCTCTCCAATGATACGTGCTGTTTCCTCGATCTCGGCTGCCTCTTCAAGTATTCTGAGTGCCTGTCCTCTTGTGGCGTCCCATGATGAGTCTAGCTCACCCCACCATCTTGATGCGACTTCAAGGTATCGACTGAAGCTGCGCAGCCAGTTGATGGCTGGGAAGTGACGCCTGTAGGCTAGCTGGCTATCCAGTGCCCAGAATGTTCCGATGAACCTAAGCGTAGTTGTCGTAACGGGCTCAGAGTAGTCACCACCGGGGGGTGATACGGCACCTAGGAGAGTTAAGCTTCCAAATCTCTCATCTGTGGCTTGCACCTTTGCTCTACCTGCTCGCTCGTAGATGTTGGCGATCCTGTCTGCGAGATAAGCCGGGTATCCTGCCTCTGCGGGGATCTCCTCGAGACGCCCAGAGATGTCTCTGAGGGCTTCTGCCCACCTGCTGGTAGAGTCAGCCATCAGACTGACATCGTATCCCATGTCTCGGAAGTACTCGCCAATGGTGATGCCCATGTAGATGCTGGCCTCACGGGCGCTTACAGCCATGTTGGATACGTTTGCTACGATGATTGTACGCTCGATGAGCTTCTTACCGCTCCTTGGGTCCTCGATCTCTGGGAACTGCTCGACTACGTCAGCCATCTCGTTGCCACGTTCTCCGCAGCCGATGTAGACAATGATGTCGGCGTCACTCCACTTGGCGATCTGCTGCAGTGTAACTGTTTTTCCAGTCCCGAAACCTCCTGGGATAGCCGATGCTCCTCCCTTGGCGCATGGGAAGAAGGTGTCAATGACTCTCTGCCCAGTGATTAGCGGTCTATCAAGAGCTAGGCGTTCTTTGACGGGTCTGGCGACCCTGACTGGCCAGACCTGCATCATCTTGAGGTCAACGTCACCGGAGGCGGTCTCTAATACACCTACAGCGTCAAGGACCGTAAACTCGCCCTTTTTGATTGATTTGATGATTCCCTCAGCGCCCGGTGGGATCATAATCTTGTGCATGAAGGTCGCGGTCTCCTGAACAGTTCCGATTACGTCACCGGTGCTGACCTTTTCACCCTTTTTTACCGTGGGCTCGAATTTCCATTTCTTTCCCCTGTTGAGAGGTGCGATGTTTGCGCCTCTGCTGATGAATGCGCCGGTTAAATTCCATAGTTCTGTCTCTGACCTTTCCACGCCGTCTATGATCTGACCCATCAATCCGGGGCCAAGCTCCGCGACGAGAGGTGTACCAATGTCAACAACTGGCTCACCGGGTTTCAGCCCCGCCGTGGATTCGTAGCATTGAATGTAGGCGTTCTCTTCGCTGAGTCTGACGATCTCACCCATGAGCTTGAGGGTGCCTACCTCGATGAGGTCACCCATCTTGGGCTCTTCTTTGAATTTTCCTACGATGAGGCTGCCGTTGATTCTCTCTATTGTTCCTTCTAGTCTCTGCGCCATTTTAGATCACTCCCAGTTTCTCGGCTACAGTGGCGGATAGCCTTCTTTTTGCTTCTTTGAGCCTGGAGTCAAGTGTATTATGAATGGTTTTTGTCCCGTTGAGGTTCATGATAGTGACGCCACCGACGAGGTCCACTGGGGATTTCTCCAGCTTGACCTTGAAGCTTTCCACTGCGAACTGCTCCATGTTTTCCTTCAGATACGCAAGATCTTTCTCGTTAGCGTATACGATGCATTCCTCTCCCAGTTTCTGCACCGACATCTGGACTAGTTTTATCAGATACCCGTTGTACTCCGGGCTCTTAACGATGGACTCGATCTCTTCCGCGGTTCTCACGAACACATTCTCGATGACCTCGGCTCTAGCCTCCATGAGGACTTTTCTTCCCTGAAGCTGCGCCCCGCCAACGATCCTGTCATGAACGGCTCTAAGCTCGCTCCCGATGACGTTCTCAATGGCTTTATTGTTTAGTTCCTCAATACGGAGTTTCTCTGCCTCTGCGTTACTGAGGGACTTGGCTGCTTTTTGTTTGGCGGCCTCAAGTAGATCGTTTCGCTGCTGAATGGTCTTATCGATCAGCTGATTCTCTAGTTTATCCTGACTCATTGCGGTAGAACCTCACTCATTACGAAATCAACTGCTTCCTTGATCTTATCCTCTGAGATGGTTTTAATTTCCTCGACCCGTTTCGCGTAGTCCTTTGTGACCTTCTTCGCCTCTTTCTTTGCTTCTGCCTCGGCGTCTGCTAAGAACTCGTCTAGACCAGTTCTTCGCTGGGCTCTGAGCCGCCTCTTATCGGCTTCGTCTTTTGCCTGTGCAACGATTCGGTCTGCTTTCAGCTGGGCCTCGGAAATGATTTCATTTGCCTCTGCCTCGGTTTTAGCCAGTAGCTTCTGAAGCCTTCCGCCTAGGCTGAGAATTTTCTGCATTTCCATTTTATTACAACTCCAACTTGGTCCCTATTGCCAGTGAGACCACGACCTGTAGTTCTTCCATTCTCATCCCTGTCTTCATGGTGAGTCCGGGTATCAGCGCGAATAGGGGTGTGATCTCGCCCCTTCTCATCACTTCTTCTCTTATCGGTCGTGTGGCCTGCGTGTACTGCTCTGGTACGATTATTATCTTGTAATCGTCTCGTGTTATGCGATCCAGAGTGGCAACTACTGTCTCTTCATTATTTGCTTCGTAGCCTTGTGCTCCGATTAGCTGGAAGCATGTTACGAATGCTGAGGGACCTATGACAGCTATGCTCATTTTCAAGTGGGGTTTCAGGGGAATTCTTTTAAAAGATTTACGACTGAACAGGTTTTTAGTATATACCATGGAGTCATTATTGTTTCAATACTTTGAAGTTGGGTAGGTTTATCTGGCCGCGTTTTGTGCATTGTTTTGCCGGTTACCCTACCAGTTTTTTACACTATTCGGGATCGTTTCTGGGTTGTTCTGGGGCTGGTTATGCGGTTGGAGGCTTGTTATGGGCTGGGATTGGGTACCCCCCCCCCCCCCCCCCGTTTACTTGGGGCCCCCGGGTACTGTGTGGACGGATTCCTCATTGGGTGTAACCGGGGGGGGTTTCTTGGGGGGTGGGGTTTGGACTCG
>CAYUTB010000010.1:0-30029 GCA_964447425.1 uncultured Candidatus Bathyarchaeia archaeon | reverse complement strand
GAAAATACTCGGGTTGAACTTCATAAAACTCTTCAAACGAGTCTGGGGCGCCTAATTTTATGATAACTTTTATATAAAAAATAATAATAAAGATGTTCAATGTTTCTTATTTGGTTGGATATTCTGGGATTTGATAAATTAGCATCAATAATCAGTGAAAATATTAGAGTCGATAAAAGGAAAGTGAGATTAGATTTTATTCAAATAATAAATAAAAAAATAGATGAATTAGTTGATTCAGGACATATTATTGGAAAAAGATATGGGCAAAGTGATGATTGGCTTTTAGTTACAAAATCTTTGGATGATGCCTATTATGCTATTGGAAAAATTATCAATCATCATACGGGATATAACGATTATTCACAAATACCTTTAGAAATAGGATTAGGTTTTAGTAATTTTGATCAGCATACACAGTTAGATGGAATTGGACTTAGTATTGAAAATGAAACAATAGAATTTTTAAAAAGTGATATAATTTATGAATATAGAAAATGGTATAAAATAAATAACAACGTTTCAATAAAAGATACTTTTATTGTTATTTCAGAACGTTGTTTTGCAAAAATGAATGCATTTGATAAAGAAAAGTGTATTAAAATTCAGCATGATTCAAAAATATTTTATGGCATAAATTTGGATTTCTTTAGGATAAAATACAAGTTTATTAATTTTTTAACAATTTTAAGTATTGACCAAAATTCATTTTATTCTGCACTAAATGATGTTTATGTTGAGCCTAATGAGTATAATTTAATAATAGAAACCTTAGAAACAAATAATTCAATATTTTTAGTTGGAGATCCTGAAATTGGAAAAACATTCACTGCTTTGAAAATTTTATGGCACTATTATCTTAAGGAATATTCGCCTGAATGGATTAGAGGATATGACTTCTTTGATAGAGATAAAATTAGACGAACTTTGAGCGAGGGCTCAATGATTAAAAATAAAACGGTGTTATATTTAGAAGACCCATTTGGTAAAATACAATATGAAGACACTGATACCATTAGGAGAGAAATTGGAAATTTTATTAATATTATTAATAATAAAGACGTAAAAGTAGTTTTTACATCTAGGTTAAATATATTTAATCAATTCATTAATGCAAAGATCAGTGAGATAGAATTAAGAAAAATTTCTATAGAACTATTATTAATGAATCCATCTTATAATAAAGGATCTATAGAAAAAATGATAATAAACTGGGCGCAATACTTTCAATCAAGGTGGATGAATAATGAAGAGCTAAAAAATGTAGTTATTTTAAACGCTAGTAAACTATTAAAAACTCCACTTAGTATAAAAGATTTTACTATAGAAGCCTCAAATAAAGAAAACATAAATGAAATAATATCGATAATTAATAAAAAAATTAAAGAAGTAAAAATATCATTTTCTTTAGAGATAAATAATATGCCATTTGAAAAAATACTATATTTAAGTTTAAAATATACTCTATTTATAACTGAAGATAAAGATATAAAAACAAAATATAAAGAACTATGTGTTATAAATAATCTAAATCACATTAAATACAACTATGATGATTTAAATTCGGAATTTAAATATAAATTTGAAACCTCAGTAGATAGAAATGAATTTAGTCATCCATCCTACGAAGAAGGCTTAGTTGAGAGTTGGAAAAACCCAGAAATATCTATCTTCATACTGAAAATAATGAATACGTTGATCAAAGACGAAAACTCAATTATTCGAGGAGTAGTCGGATTCATCTTAACAAAAAACTATAACGATTTGCAAGAAAATGAATCAATAAATCAAATCATTATCACGATTCTTTCCGATAAACAAGCTAAAACTAGGATGGGCGTAGCTTTAGCTTCTACACGATATTACAAAGAATTGCCTGTACGATTTAAAATTGATATGATACAACAATTAAGTAAAGATAGACATCGAGAAATAAGAGCCCAGAGCCTGAAAATGGTAAGTAGCGACTTTGACACTCTGCCTTTTGACTTAGTTCTTGAAATAATTACAAAGGGACTTAATGATAAGGCAGCGTATACAAGACAAAGTGCTGTTGAAACCGTGCGTGCTAATTTAAAATCATTACCTAAAGAGATTGCACAAATGGCATTAGATTGTAATGAAGATTTAACTCATTATTCTGGTTGGTTTCTAAGTTATTTTGCTTCTATAACGCAATCATATTTTAAAAAGGAAGTTGAAGAATATCTCGCTTCTTAGAAAATAACATTTTATTTTAGATAAATTAAGATTTTAGAGGAAAAACTCCGGCTCTCGCCTAACTCCATGCTCTGTTGCGAGCCATTTCGCTGCCTTGAGTATTCCCTCGTTTTCCCAGTGGCGTGCTCCCGTTGGGCAGTTCTTGACGCATGCTGCGCACGCTGTGCATTTTTCTTTCTCTGTCTCAACTATATCTGTTACTGTTACGCACCCGGTTGGGCATACCCTTGCGCACATGCCACAAAGTATGCATGTTTCTTGGTCCGTCTCGGGGGCTCTGCCTCCTGCTTTTCCTCCTTCCCTGTATGGGTGGCTACCAGGTATCTCAGGTTCAGTGTAATCCGTTTTATTGAGCATTAATTTGATCTTCTCACCAAACTCTACTGCTTTCTTTATGTCTTCAACGTCTGGGCGTCCAGTGGCTATGGGTGTCTCTGGTGCGTCGAAACTGTGCTCTCCTATGAAAGCTCCAGCTGCTACTGCTTTGAAACCATTGGGCTCTGTGATGTCTCTTAACTCAACCAACGCGTCCTCGAATGCCCTATTTCCATAAACAGCAACGAGCACTGTTGGAGTGTTTTCTCCCCTGAGTTTACTGATCCGATTTACTGCAGTTGGGGCTACTCTTCCGCTGTAGACAGGCGCAGCTATTATCGCCAGATCAGTCTCTTTGAGTTTGTATGTTTTCATCTCAGAGTCCGGTAAAGTCAGATCAATAATATCGTAATCGACGCCGATTCCCTTCTGGATGGCTTTTACTATCTTCTCTGATGTCCCTGTGGGTGAATAGTAGATGAGTTTGACTTTTTGGATATTCATACCCGTTAAGCGGGGGTTCATTGCCTATAAGCTGTGTTCCTTGTTTGTGGTTAAATTTAACCAATGACATGCTCATAGTATCTGTATGAGTGATTATCTTTTTCCCCATTACAGTAACCCCGGCGCAGACGCCGTCGGTCAGAAGATACTGCCCCTCCGTATGCGGATGAACGTCTATAATGATTGGCTGAAGAAGCGTCTTGAGAAGCTCTTGCCCGGCTTCATGGATGAGACAGGCATCGATATGTGGGTTGTCATAGCCCGCGAGTATAACGAGGACCCTGTGATCATGAGCCTGCTGCCTGAGCCAAACCTGTACGCTCGACGGCGTACCATCCTGGTCTTCCACCGTAAGCCTGAGGGCGTTGAACGGCTCGCGGTCTATCGTTATGGCTTCGGTGACTTCTTTGAGGGTATCTGGGACCCAGATAAAGAAGAGCAGTATGAGTGTCTTGCTCGATTAATCAAGGAACGAGACCCAAAGAAGATCGGCATAAACGTTTCCAACACTTTTGCCTTCGGCGACGGGTTAACACACGGTGAATACACTATGCTGGTAGATGCCCTCGGCGAGTACTCGGAGCGTCTAGTCTCTGCCGAGACCCTCTGTATCAGGTGGCTCGAGACCCGTAGCAAGGAAGAACTCGAAACCTACCCTACGCTGGTTGAACTCACCCACGCTATCATTCAGGAGGGATTCAGCAGCAAGGTCATCACACCGGGGGTCTCCACTGTCGATGATGTTCAGTGGTGGATGAGGCAGAAGATGCTGGACCTTGGGGTTGAGATGTGGTTCCCAGCAACAGTTGATCGTCAAGGACACAGAGACAAATACGATGATAATGAGAAGACCAATGTGATTCACCGCGGTGACCTGCTTCACTGTGATATAGGCTTCTATTATCTCGGGTTGGCCACTGATGTCCAGCAGAACGCCTATGTGCTGAGGCATGGTGAAACAGATGCTCCTCAAGGACTAAAGGACGCCCTCGTTGACGCGAATAAGCTTCAGGATTACCACGCCGAGGCTATGAAGACGGGCAGGACGGGTAATGAGATCCTCAAATTGGCTCTGGATAAGGCATGTGAGAATGGGGTGAATCCCAGTATCTACACTCATCCCATTGGTGTTCACGGTCACGCCGCGGGGCCAACCATCGGTCTATGGGATCAGCAAGGCGGGGTTCCTGGCAGGGGCGATTACAAGCTTTACCCTGATACCTGTTACGCGATTGAGCTCAACGCAAAACGGTGTGTCCCAGAGTGGGATAACCAAGAAGTAAGAATGAGTCTTGAGCAGGATGCGTGGTGGACTGGTGAGAAGCTGGTATTCTTGGCTGGTCGCCAGAAGAAGCTGCACTTGGTGAGTTAATATGGATGTTAAAGAGATTGGGCGTAAGGCATTAGAGTACGACAAGTACAGTGGCTGCAGCCAGAGTGTTCTTCTAGCGCTTCAGGAGGCGTTCGGTATCGGTGATCTTGAGAGCTTCAAAGCCGCCACAGTGTTGAGTGGCGGTGTAGCCCGGATGGGTGAGACCTGTGGTGCGCTACTGGGGGGCTTGCTCGCGCTGGGGTTGGTTGTTGGGCGCGAGGATATCACAGATACTCAGGCGTACCGTGACGCCATGGTGCCAAGTATTGAGATCATCAAGGAGTTCCAGCTAAGGCTTCAGGAGACCTTCGGATTCAGTGAGCCTCTTGAGAACACTATTTGCAGGGATATTCAGAAACGCATCTATGGAGAGAGCTATGATTTGACCAATCCTGTTAGTTACAAACGATTTCTTGATGCTGGAGGGCATGGTGATGAGGGTTGTCCCCTTGTCTGCGCTGTTGCGGCTGAGGTTACAGCTGAGAAACTCCTCTCGTTACTTGCTTAGGTAGGGGGGGTGTGGTCCGCCCTCCGAGAACATTACTCTGTTGTAGAGTTTTGTAAGCTCCTGTTCCTCGATCTTGTAATTCATTATGACTCCTACCTCGGGCTCTGTGCCCATGTAGTTGAAGCCGATGTGCTCATAGAATTCCCTGAGTCTCCTGCCTTTCTCATCCTGATCCTCTGTGTACAATGTGACAATGGTGTAGTTGAGCTCAAAACAGTAGACCAGCAATAACACGATGAGTACCTTCCCGATCCCTTTTCCCTCCATGCGTGTGGCTATCTCGTCTAGGAAGAACCAGTGTGGGTCAAACTCATCATCGTATCCATAGAGAAAGGCTGCCGGCTCTCCGTTGATGTGCACTATGAGGCAGATGAAGTCCTTCTTATTGGATTTCTCTAGTAGCTCTTCTCTGCTGTACCAGAGCTCTGACCTGAATTTCTCGTGGTCTATCTCTGTGATCTTCTGTATAAGATTGTCATCGATATAGGTTCTAAAGGTGATGGTGGCTCTCTCTCCGAGTTTCTCTGTGAGGCGTTCCTCGGCTCGCCTTAAAGCATCCTCAATAACTGGAAGAGCGGAGTCCAACCTTTCAGTTCAGCCCGTATCGTTTTATCGCTGCGTGGATTACTTCCCTTATCATGTCGGGGAACTTTTTCCCGAGCGCGTACCACATCATGGGGTAAAAGCTCAACTCGTCTCGTACTACATCGTAGTCGATTCCGGGCAGTGTGTTTACCTCGAGAAAGTAGAGCTCACCGTCTGCATCGAGGCGGTAATCCATCCGCGCCCAGTCCTTGCAGTCAAGTACCTTGAAGCTAGCCTTCGCATGGGTCTCGATTCTTTTCCGGAGTGGCTCATCGATGTTTGCGGGGCACTTGTAGTTGCTGCTATCATCAAATACGCTCTTGGCTTTCTGACCGAGCACTCTGCCGAGTTCCTCAGGGAAGCCACTGAAGTCTATTTCCAGTATGGGGAGTACCGTTGGTTCCTCATTTTGGTCAAAGTTACCCACCATTCCGACGCTGAACTCTCTTCCATCGATGAATTTCTCGATGAGTATGGGTTGCTCATAGGTCTCCAGCATCTCCCGTAGTTTGGCTCTCAGGGCTTTTTCATCGTTTACCACATTATCCCAGTTGATGCCGATGCTGCTTCCCTCGTGGCTCGGCTTTAGTATGAGTGGGTATTTGAGTTCCTCGCGGAGTTTTTCATCCACTGTCTCCAGTACCTGAAATGGGGCAGTCTTTAACCCATGGTACTCTAGGATCATCTTCGTGGTTGGTTTGTCCAATCCTATGGCGTTTGCCATTATCCCTGAGCCCACATAGGGTATGCCGAGCATCTCACAGAAGGCTGGGATCTGGCTCTCACGGCTCTCTCCCCTTATTCCCTCTGCGCGGTTGAAGACTAGGTCTGGGCGTAGTTTTTTCAGGGTCTCGTAGCAGCTCTCATCTGCCTCGATCTGGATGTACTCCCACCCCGCTGCCTCTATTCCATGTTTTACGTGTTCGATGGTTTCCTCGGGTTCAAACTCGATGTTGAACTCATCATCTGCATTTCTTGTGTTACAGCAGAAGGCTACTCTTAGTTTATGGGACATCGGTGAGAACCTCCTTGTAGATGCTCATTGTCTTTTCCTTGATGTCTTTTGGCATGGTTATGGATTCATGTATCCCAAAGAATGTCTTGTAGAGCTCATCTTCTCGTGCCCTTGCCTCATCGATGAACCTGCTCTCAAACTCCTTTACCAAACTACTCTGGTCACCGTTCTTCCAAGCCAAGTAGAAGGCGAATAACTGCTCATCGCGTCCCCTGCCAGTTAATGCATAGGTGTTTACGTCAAGCCCACCGAATAGGCTGAAGTAGCTGCGCATATCCTCTGTCAGCATGTTTCGGCTGAGTCCAACGCTGTCTGGCTCGAATCCGCTTGCCTTTATCAGCAGATACATTTTGGCGCAGACGCTGCAGTCCATGCACCATCTGTGGTCTCTTCCTGCCTCTGTCTCGACGAAGCAACTCATATGATATTTTGCTACCTCAGGGTATCTTTTGAAGAGAGTAAACACTACAGCGATGTCATTTAGAGGCTCTATCACTGACATGGTTCTTACTCCGCCTAGGCTGAGTTGTCGTGTGATGGAGTCTACCTGTTTTGTCCAGGCGTGGCACTGATCGTAAGCCGGATAGCATGTGAAGCCCTGCCTATCCATATAGTATTCACCGCAGCTCTGCTCGTTACCGAACAAGATGTATTTACTCTGGAATTTGTTTGCGATGGGTAGTATCATGACTGCGTACTGAGTGGTTTGGAGTCCCCAACCTACCTCAGTCTTACCGACTCCCAATCTATGCCCATCCCTGAGCTGTCCTGCACTGTGTTCGATCTTCTGAAGCTCGACGCCGAACTCTTTCTGAAACCGCACCGCAAGCTTGTCCTTGTGACGTTCCTCATAAGTCAACGCAGGCTCGACAATGTAGGCTGCTTGGGGGTTTAATCCGAGTTCATCACAGACCGCCCATGTCAGCAAGCTATCTTTTCCGAAGCTAAGGGCAACCACTGAGCTGTCTGGTCTGGTGTCATGCCTATAGGTGGGGAACTTTATCTCATGGTCCTTGAACTGGACCTTGAGGTTCATGTACTCTTTTACGAGTTCAGATGTGAATGTTCCATCCACGTCGGCACAGCTGGGGAGATCCATTACCATGTTCTGGAAGAAATATGTTTGAAGATATGGTGGAGAGGTGTTGTAGGATATGCTGTTTTTCCTAAAATGAAGTGGTAGATGTACTGTCTCACTGTATACCAGGTTGTCGAATAGTACATCTTTTGCTTCCTGTGGATACTTTTGCCAAATCTCGTCAGGATAGTTTACAACATATTTCTGTCCACGGAATTTGATCTCAAACCCAGATGGGGTCTGTTTCGCATTTATTGATAATCCGTTCACGGGTATTCTTACCTATTTACTAATCCGATGGGTTTAAACCACCGAAATATTTGTTCCTATTAGAAAGATTGAGAGAATGCTATTAAATGTTTAGAAAAGAGTTTAAAGAATACGGTATCGGGGACACGCTTTTTGCACGTTTAAAAAACATGGAGAAATTGCTAGATTTCAGTAAATTTTATGTAAAATTTGAGGCTGGAAATCCAACGGGCACGATGAAGGACAGGGCAAGCTATACGACACTAAAATATGCTAAAGAAAATGGTTTCAGCACGATCTCTGTGGCTAGCTGCGGGAACTTTGGGGCTAGCATCGTCAAACTTAGTAAGATATTCGAGATAGTTCCCCATGTCTATATCCCTGAGAGCTATCATAGCCCTAGGATCGCCGAGATGGAGCGAATGGGTGGGATCATCCACAGGGCTCCGGGGACATACGAGGAACTCGTTGATCTGAGCGGATTAGAGGCTGGTGAACAGGGCTGGTACAATGGTAACCCGGGCACAGAGGAGAACAGCAAGGTTAGCTTTGAGGCATATGAGACCATAGCCTACGAGATATTTGACGAACTAGAATATGCACCTGACGCTGTAAGTGTCTCTGTGAGCAACGGCACATGTTTCAGAGGGGTCTTTAAAGGCTTCAGGAAGATGTTCCGGCAGGGCAAGACCGATAAGATCCCTGTAATGATCGCTGCAAGCACTACTGGGGGTAATCCAATTCTATCCAGTTTTAATGATGGGCGGAAGAAGATAGAGAATCTAAGCCCAGACGCGATCACTGAGACCCCTGAGAATGAGCCCATTGTTAGCTGGAAGAGTCTTGACGGTCAGCAAGCACTGGATGCTCTATGGGAGAGCGATGGCTATGCTTGCGCGGTATCGGATGCAATCATGATTGCCTTCAGCCATCTCTTGGAGAAGGAGGAAGGGCTATCGGTGTTACCCGCGTCCGCTGCTTCAGTGGCTGCAATGGCTGAGTATGTGAAAGCCCGTGCTACTCCAAAGGACAAGTGTTTCGTCTCGGTTTTAACCAGCAGAAAATACTAGTGTCCTTTTGGACGCACTTCTTTTTCAGTCGTTTATCCAAGCTGTTTCACACGAAACATGAGTAGAGAATTAATGTCACCAGTGAGACTGATATTTTATGAAGCCCAACGTCTTCGATAGACTGCATCCAAGTATAAGGTCAGGTCTAGAGGAGCTTGGCATAGTTACTCCGACGCCTCCTCAAGAGAAAGTGATTCCTCCTATCCTTGCTGGAAAAAATGTCCTACTCATTGCTCCTACTGCCAGCGGGAAGACCGAGTCCGCGCTTCTCCCCGTGTTTGATATGTTTCTCAGGGCCCCCAAGGAGAAGGGCATCAGCATCATCTATATCACGCCTCTTCGGGCGTTGAACCGGGATATCGAGAAGCGGATGATGTTCTGGGCAGATCATCTGGGCATAACGGTTGAGGTACGGCATGGAGATACCTCTCAGAAGCAGCGGGGGCGTCAGAGCAGGAAGCCTCCGCAGATGCTTATTACCACACCCGAGACGCTTCAAGCGATCCTGCCCACAAAATCCATGCGGAAGCATTTGGCTGCAACAAGGTGGGTGATAATCGATGAGATTCATGATCTGGCTGCGAGTAAACGAGGGGCTCAGCTTACAGTTGGATTGGAGAGATTGGAGAAGGCAACAAGGATTGTTCCTCAACGCATCGGTCTGAGCGCAACCGTTGGAAACCCTGAGACGGTGGCTGAGTTTCTCGGTGGGGTGCATGAAGTGTTTATCGCGGAGGTTGAGGTGGACAAGACCTATGTGTATGAGGTTCAATTTCCTCAGCCCACTGACGCTGACTTCGATCTAGCAGACGAGCTTCAGACGAGCCCCAAGGCAGCCTCAAGACTCAACCTGATCAAGCAGCTCGTAACACAGCATAACAGTACCCTGATATTTGTTCAGGGCAGGGGACAGGCTGAGGGGCTGGGCTTCAGGCTCAAACAGATGGAAACCGGAATCGAGGTACATCACGGCAGTCTGAGCAGGGAGCAGCGGCACAAGGTCGAGGACATGTTCAAGGAGGGGCAGCTCAAGGCGATAGTCTGCACGAGCACTCTGCAGCTCGGTATCGACATCGGGAAGGTCGATTATTGCATCCAGTATCAGAGTCCAAGGCAGGTTAGCGCCCTCATTCAACGAGTGGGCAGGGCAGGGCACACACTGGGGCAGCTCAGCGAGGGAGTCACTATCCCCGCTTACGGCGAGGACGCGTTGGAGAGTCTTGTCGCCTCTGAGCTGGCTAGGCGCAAAGCCATAGAACCTACTTTGGTTCATATGAAGCCTCTCGATGTTTTGACTCATCAACTCGTGGGGTTATCCCTGGTGGATGAGGCGGGGGTGGGCTCTGACGCGGCATATGAACTTGTAACCCGCGCCTACCCATACAAAGACTACAAGACAGAGGAGTTTGAGGAGCTCATCGAGTTCCTCCATCAGATTGGTTTGATCAAAAAGGAGGGAAAACTATTGAAGAAGACTGGAAAAGGACGAAGATACTACTACGAGAACCTTGGTATGATAAACGATGAGCGGAGATACCCATTCATCAACGCCATCACAGATGAGATGATAGGCACAGTAGGCGACGAGTTCTGGAGCCTCAGAGCCAGAGTCGGACTCAACGTAATCCTCCGGGGAAGAGTATGGCGAATACTGCAAATAGACGAGGAAAGAGGCGTAATACACGCACTACCCAGCACAGACCCACTGGGCGCAGCACCCGGCTGGGACGGAGAACTCATCCCAGTCACACGAGAAATAGCGGAAGAAGCGGGGACACTCCGGGAGACCATCCATGAAGCATCAACGCAGGATAACCTTGAGTCTCTCACCCACACATTGGAGACGGATGAGGGCAGCCTCAAAGAGATTGCTGAGGAGTCCAAGGCTCACCTCAAATCAGGGTTACCTCTCCCGAACCCAGATAACCTGATTCTGGAGGTCTGGGATCACTACATTATAATTCATAGCACTCGGGGGGAGAACTTCAACAGAACCCTCGGAGCCATACTGGACGCAGCCCTAAGCGAACATGAACTGATCTATAACTGGTGGAACGACCCCTATAGGCTTCTGATAGAGGCGCCGAACAAGCTAAACGAGTACGAGATAAAACAGGTAACCGATCTCATAACCAGCCTCACGGCTGAGGAAGCAGACAGGCTCCTCATGGAGTATATGCACTCACGTTTCCCATTCGGGTATAAGATGAAGTTCATCGCGGAACGCTTCGGCGTCATCCCCCGCGGTAAAATCATGGGTCCAGACAGGCTCGAAAACCTCTACTACCGGTTCAAGGACACGCCCATCTATAAGGAGACCATCCGTGAGGCTTATCACGAGAAACTGGACCTACCCGCCGTTCAAGAGGTAATCAAGGGCATAAGGGATGGGCGAATCGAGGTTATCTCCCGGAAGGTTATTGACCCAAGCGTCCTCGCTCGGCACATACTGGAGAAGTACGCTGACATCGAGGAGCTGATGGCTACTGATGCAACCATTACAGACCAGATCCAGTATATGCAGCAGAACATCGAGTCAAGAAGCGTAAACCTCGCCTGCATCGACTGTGGAGAGTGGCATACAAGCGTAAGGATCAGGGAGCTAGAGGCGCACCCAAAGTGCGGTAACTGTGGCTCGGGGCTATTAGCCATGATGCGCAGACATCAGGACCCTGAACATCTTCAAAGTATCCTGAGACGGTGGAGAGAGGGTGAGGAGCTATTCGGAGAAGATCAGGAGCAACTGGTTCATGGGAGAAAGACCGCTGATATGGTACTCAGCTATGGGAGGAAGGCTGTTGAAGCCCTCATGGTCTACGGGGTGGGGCCAGTTACTAGTTATCAGGTTCTCAGCCGTATGCATCGAAGCGATGAAGAGTTCTACAAAGACCTCTTGAAAGCCAAGATACAGTACATGAAGACTCGTCAGTACTGGGCAGATAATAAAAAAGTTGGATGACTAAACATCCAGTGCAAAGTTGCGGTGTGCAACAGCCGCACCGCTGCTCAAAGCCATGGCGATCTGGATGACCTCCGCGATCTCCTCCTTGGTCGCTCCCGCCTTGATCGCTGCCTTTGCGTGTCCCTCGATACAGTAGGGGCAGCGGGTCATGTAGGTGCAGGCTATGGCGATTAGCTCCTTTGTCTTCTTGTCTAGTTTGCCTGGTTTGAAGACCATGTCATTCCATGTAGACCAGGCTTCCATTGTCTCTTTGTCAAAGTACTCGTTTACTTTGGGATCTCTTCTCTTTGGGTAATGGTAATCCATACCAGAATACCCCTGCGATCAATGATTTAACATTAATCAAGATAATCTATGAGAGTCTCAATGGTTCTGTTTATGCCGTTACCTAGGTGCTCTTTCTCATCGATCTCTTTGAGAGTTCTCGCAACTTCATCAGACTCAAGAACCTCCTCCACACGCTGAACCAGATGTTCTAATGTAACGTCTCGTTGATGCATGGATTTGGCCACGCCCATCTCCATGGCTCGCCGCGCGTTACCATATTGTTCAGGGTGTTTTGGAACAGGTATGATCACACTTGGCTTACCATAACTGATGCTCTGCATCAGAGTCTCATGCCCACCTCTGCTGATAACAGCGTCACATGCCTCTAAGTAGTCAAACCTGTTCTCTATCCAAGGAACCAGTGTGAGGCTTCCCCTATTTATGGCCCTAGAGCCACCGTTAGGCACACCCATTGACATAATGACTTTGTATTTGTCAGGAAATCTACTCAAAATCGGTTGCAGCATGTTTATCAAAGGCATTCTCTCCGCTCTTGGGCCGCTGATCCCTGCGTAGATGAGTTTCTGCCCTTCTTTGACGCCTAGAGATTCTCGTATCTCTTTGACCCGGGAGTTTTCACCGGGTGACTGTTGAAGTATCGAACCCACTAATTTTACCCTAGCCCCTATTCTCCGCGGAATCCTGAGGCTGTCCAAACTGATAGTGTATGGTTCGGGGAAATCCGGGATTAGAATTATGTTGCTCAGAGCCCAGCTTCTGCCAAGAGTTGTAAGTATCGATCCATCCATCAGCCTAAAGAATATAGTATCCTTATCCCGCGGTAACCTTGGCATAAACTGATTCAGTAATAATACAATGGGTATCTTGAGGAGCCTAGCTGCGTATATGCTGCTGAGCCTTGTATCGCTAAACACTAGGTCAGGCTCAAAGGCTTGCATTGTCTGTATCTCAAAACGCACTTGGTCAAGGAAAGTTGTGATGCTTCCTATGCCTGACAGCAGCGTTGTGGCTTTGATATCTATGCTTCCTGTGACATCGACTTCCATGCTGAGGTCGGGGGCTGCCACAACTGGTAGACCGTAGTTATTCACATAGTGGACGCCCTCCAGATAGGTTGAGAAGAGGACCTCGCCTTTCCTCCTTACGACTTCCTGAGCGATGGGTACGCTTCGACTCACGTGACCGAGCCCCATGCCGCATGCGCCGAAATATATGCGCTTCCCATCGAAAACATTCATCGCTTTTTACTCCGCGTCTATCCTGTGTCTGCTTATACTGCCTTCTGGGGTGTCTTCTTTAAATAAAATTGCTTGGAACCTGTATACTTCGGTTCCCTGTTTTTTCCATTCATCTTGTGGCAGCCCTGCTTTGACGCAACATTGTGAGAGGAATTCTCGGCTGTTCCACTCCCACTCAACCGGGACCTGTGGAAGTAGCAGCCCTTTTCTCCAACCCTTACCGATAATCAGACCATCACGTCCCACCATAACATGATCCGGGTATTCCTGTGGATCTCTTACTTTGATTAGTTCCGGTGGAGTGAGAACACTGACCTCGATGGTTAATCCCTTTATCTCCTCTGCCTGAACTGGGGGGAATCTTGGATCACTGAAGGCTGAGCTCTCAGCTGCCTCCATCACAGCATCTATCAGAGATGTAGTGGGATACGGCAGACCTATGCAGCCCCTTAACCCATAGGCGCCCCTAGCGTGAACGTTTAGGGTAACGAATACTCCACATTTTTCCTCTAGAACAGGGTCATGTGTCTTGACTGGTTTTTTGGCTGAACCTAGCTTGTTTTCGATTACTTGCCGTGCAAGTTTGACGAGGTATTCCCCCTGTTCCTCTGTTAATGTGAATAAAGACACTCCTCCTTTTCTACATCTTTGATTTGAAATTTATTTATAAAGACTTGGAGTCTTCGATTTTCTTTAATGTATCCTGTATCTGAATCCAGTGGCTTCCTTTCCAGTAGACAGCATCACAATCTGCGCATATCCAGAACTCATAAAATGCATTAAAAGACTCCTCAGGTACTTTATCTTTGACGCCATTTTTTTCTATTTCCCTCAATACCCCGTTGCATCTAGGGCACCTCGTGTTTTTAGCGATTGTACCTAGTTCCATTTTTTCTGTTATTTCCCTCAGCTGCTCTATTGTTTGGTCCGAGTGAATGAGAATTGTCTTGATACCTCGTTTGGTTGCTTGTCGATGCAGCTCTGCGTCCCTTGTGACCAATATTCTATTCTTCACTTCTGCTTCAACACTGAGTTCTGTGTCTTCCTTATCTGGGTAGTATAATGTATCGTAGCCGATGATTCTGAGCCATCTGGATAACCCGCCCAGCATACCATCAAGCAGAAAACGTGGAGTCATATTCAAACAATGATCTATGTGCTGTGAAAGATTATATATCTAAGCGGCATTCCTCGCAGAGAAATTCTCCATCAATATCTCTGAGGTTATTGGAGTATACCTCGCATCTATCACAGTAGCCCACTGTTGATGCGCCACTCGATTGCGTATCGCCCATTATCTCTTTCTGCTCCTTCATGATATCCATTATTGTCGGGACAAGTCTTATGATGCTTCTATCTGTGATGATTCCAACGAGTTCACCTTTATATATAACACCGAGTCTACGGATATTCTCCTTATCCATCATCTTCATGGCGTCCATGAGCCCAAGTTCAGGCTCAACCATCTTCACTGGAGATGTCATGACCTTGCTCGCGACAACCATGTTTGGATCTACTCCATCTGCGACGACACGTGTAACAATATCCCGCTCCGTAACGATGCCTACTGGATTCCCGCTACTGTTCACAACGATGACTGCGCCGACTCGCTGCTCACGCATCTTATTGGCTACTTGTACGATGTCCTCGTTCTCTTCAACAGATATTACGGGGCTAGACATTGCTTCTCTTACTAACATCTTCGCTGATAGATCTAGACTCAAGTACTTCACCAGTTGAGACAATGTATGTAGACTATAAAAAGCTCATGAAGAAACGTGGATTATATTTTCTAAAGGTCGGATAAGACCTGATAAAAATTACCGCATTTTCCACAGCTAACTACACTTGTGTTTCTAGGCGAATCTTCATCCACTTGTATCCATGAACCACATTCCTTGCATTTTATCAGATAACCCGAGGAGCCCCCGTTATTACCTGACCTGTAGGCTAGGGGCTTTATCTGAATCACCTCCCCAATAAATGGTCTTTTTATTCCTAGCCTAGATGCCTTGAGGCGTATCGCGTTATCTGTCCTCAAAGGAAATTTCTCGGATATCTCATCAAATGTCTTATTAGAAATATATAATTCTCTTAGGCTCTCGACTTCTTCATCTGTCCATTCTTTTATCTTTACCATATGCGCAGCATCCTCTAACTATTAGGGTGACAATGTGTAGCAGAGACACACGGTTTCACGAGAAGACTTGCTTCATCGTAGCTGTGTGGGCGCGATTCAGGCAAACCCGAATACTTCCTCGTATCATAATTTGACCGAGGTCTGCGATTCAGCTCCGTGATTGTCTTCCACTACAGTGACAAGATGGCTGTTTTGGTTATAATATGGTTCTGTTGCATGAAGATGCTATTTGTTCTTGGATTTTGGTTACAGCTTATAGGGGAATTGTGGCATGTATGTAAAGAATGTTACATCTATGTGAGACAACCCGAGAATTTACTCGCATAGCACAAACCCAAGAAACACGGTTAAAAAGCATTAACAAGGATCAATTAAATATGTAAAAATGATCCAATAAGCGAAAGGTTTAATGCAAATCCCATTCTCCCATATCTGGATTCTATGGACGTAGAGTATATTGAAAAACCCGAACTAGACAACCCCCAGATGATAGCTGCTTGGCCAGGAATGGGGTTCCTTGCCAAGATCAGCGCTGACTATATGCGGCGTCAGATCAAGGCAACAAAATTCGCGGAGATCAAATACTTCCATAATGTCCTAATCTACAACAAAGGACAAGCTGAGCTCGCCCCTATACGACACAAGCTCTACGCGTCCAAGGAACATAACCTGATAATATGTGTAGGAGACGCACAGCCATCGATACCAGAAGAGTCACTGAGGCTCGCCCGGAAGATAGCCGAGATGGCAAAAGAACTGGGGGTAAAAAGGATATTCACCATGGCGGCCTATCCCAACGATTTCTATGAAAAGCCTAGCGTCTACGGGGTATTTACAAATCCGGAATCTCGTGATGAGTTAACAAATCTAGGGGTTACGATTCTAGAGAACGAGGGGGCTGTTAATGGTCTAAACGGTGTGATGATAGGTGTCGCACAGTCGCTGGGTATTAGCGGTATATGTCTGATGGGAGACATTACATACGCCAATGTTCCACAACATCTGGCAAGTAAAGCTGTACTAGAGGTATTGGTCAAATTGTTGGGCATCGAGATCGATACCAATCAACTGAATATCAGGGCCAAAAAAATAGATGCATCCATAAAGAAACGTCTAGATATCTTCGAGGAAGATGAGGATGCGCCTCTGCCTGATGAAAAACGCCTAGGATATATCAGCTAACTTATAAAACAGCATCAAACAATATGAGATAAAACCACGGAGAGACTGCGAATGAAGACTTCTGAAAAAATATACTGGGTTAAAGCGGCACTTGGATTAGTAACTGGTGTAATCTGCTTCTATGTACAATCAGTCCTTGCGCTCCAAGGTCAAATCGCACTCATGGTGGGCGTGACCCTTTATATCGCATACTCCGAGGCACTAGCTGTTCTATTCAAAGAGGACCGAAACAGGACAATCAAGATCGCATTGGGGGCTTTCCTGTTCCTATGGGTTCTTGTTTGGACTCTCTTGAATACAATCGGTCAATATGGGTGGATCTAAAACTATTCTTTATTCACCCTGTACTGAAATATATCAGTCCATGCGCTGAAGAAGCCTTGATCAAACTGAGTTCTAATAGGGAGCTTTCTGAAATCCTTGAATTCGTCAATGTAGTTTTCAAGTGTCTTGCCCATCATATGTGTTCTATTGTAGAAGTCGCGGTCGTCCCCGGATCTAACTGAAAGCAGTAATCCCTCTAAAGCATTGATGTATCCTTTCTGATATTCCTCGTCTGGGAATTTTCTAGTTTTGATGTTCTCCAGTTCTTTCTCAGCGTCTGAGAATTTTCTCTCTAAAAGGTTATCAAAGAATAATATTACTGATTCCCGCGTCTTTCCCGTTACTGATAGTTTTCTACCTAAATTATTCGTCGTCGTCACTTTCAATTCCTCTCTCTGTTATTCTCATAGGAACCTCTCCCTCTGGGAGACTGGGACTAGCCGTGAGCTTGGCTATCCTCATATTGTTTCTACCTTTTCTTAAAAATATCCTGTTATGGCTCATATGTCCCAGTATATGTCCCCCAACCGGGGCTACTGCCTTACTGAAGAAGGCATCTGGGCTAGCCATCACCTGATTAGTTATTACCGCAACAGTGTTAAACGCCCTCGATAACCTCATGAGTTTATGAAGATGCTTGTTGAGCTGCTGCTGCCTATTGGCGAGCATTTCTCTGCCAATGTATTCGCTTCTGAAGTGGCTCATCACGCTATCAATGATTATGAGTTTTATGTTATTTTCCTTTATGACTTCATCGGCGTTATCCAGAAGCACTGTCTGATGATTACTTGTATATGCCTCAGCGTAGACGATGCCCTTCAGCACCTCACTGGGCTTGATGCCAAACCTGGGGGCAATCTGCTGAACCCTCTCAGGGCGAAAAGTTGCCTCAGTGTCAATATACAGAACACTGCCATTCAGCCCACCCTGAGCCTCTCCCAGCTGCACAGTAACACATAACTGATGGCAAAGCTGGCTCTTTCCACTGCCAAACTCTCCGTAAAACTCTGTCAGACTCTGCGACTCAATACCGCCATTGAGCAGCGTATCGAGGCTACTGCACCCCGTGCTGAGTCTTCTTATGTTTTTCCTCAGTTCGACCAGCTCATCACCGCGTACGAAAGTGATGGCGCGTGACTTGCGGGCAGCCTCTATCGCTTTTTCCGCCACGGATTCTCCGATGCCCGCTGCGACGAGCTCAGCTACTGTGGCTGTGCTCAGGGACTCAATGGTCCTGAATCCGATTTCTCTTAATTTATTAACCGTGGCTGGGCCTAATCCTGGGATTTCCTCTAGACTTTGATAAGCTGTTTTTGTGTTTTCGAGGTCCTCAGACATAGCTGCACCCTTGAATAATCTGCTATTTGATATAATGTTCTTGTGGTTAAACTCTATGTTTCTTCGTCTTCTGGCTCAAGCTCCAAAATTAGGTGGCCTTCATAGCCGCATTCCTCACAATAATACATTTGGGGGAGTATCCCATAGCTTTCCCTGATCTTTATCTTTGGGCTCTGACAGTTGGGACAAAACATTGGTCTGGGGGTTGAATGCTTTGACTGTTTTAAGATATCTATTATCTCATTCAGTCTTGGCACGCTTACTGAACCTCAATGTTCTCATCCGGGAACCCCAACTTGATGAGGGTCTCATGGACTGTTTGCCTATGGTCACCCATTAAGAGAACCTGTTCATTTTTTGCTGTGCCGCCGCAAGCGCACTTGTTTTTCAACTGGGTTGCTAAGTTGCCTAGATCAACTCCCTTGGAATCGATGCCGTCTATTACGGTCCATTTCTTTCCCCATTTCCGAGTCTCTAAGCGAATCCTGATCCGTTGCTCTTCCTTGCTCATCTCCTCGCATACGCAGAGGTCTTGTGGAAGCCCGCATACGGGACAAATTTCTGCCATTATCAACACTTTATCGAGACGCCTACTGTAAAAACTTTTGCACTCGTAGGTTCTTTTTCATCTGTTTTTATGTGTTCAGAGGTAAATATGGCAGGTTCAGGATGATATGAACTCGGATCAGGTATAGTTCTGCAGTAGGCTGAACGCCTTCAGCGCTTGACTCCCATGCAGAATTATGATGGTGTTCGTGCTGCAGCTGATGAACTCCACGATGTTGATGTTTCTGCTCGCGAGAAGCTGGGT
Organism: uncultured Candidatus Bathyarchaeia archaeon; assembly: GCA_964447425.1. Taxonomy (GTDB): domain Archaea; phylum Thermoproteota; class Bathyarchaeia; order TCS64; family TCS64; genus RBG-16-57-9. Next base: position 10,830 of record CAYUTB010000010.1, on the reverse strand, counting down.
GATGAAGGCAACGAACCCCGGGGTCTCCTCAACCATTGGGGGGCTGAGCAAGATTAACGCGACGAGGTTTTTCTGGAATTGAACTTTTTCTGGGAGCTGATTTTTCATGATGGTCTGGTCTACGATGTACACGTACTGGTCTGTAAGATGAGCTGTTACAATGTGAGGTATATCAAGCCTGATGGATGAGATGACTACACCAATCTTATCCTGAAGCCTCACTTTCGTATCTTTGAGGATTGACTGTACGGCTTTCTCTCTTAGCGAACGGTCTTCACTGATCTCATCAGCCACCCTGATTACCGCGGCTTTAACGGCCTCTGAGCTTCCTTCTCCTATTTCTTCTTGGAGTATGCGTGCGAGTGCGCTGAAGTTGACTATTTTCATGTTCAGTGCGTCTAGGATGCTTGGGCGCATCTGTATGGTGTCTCGCACTTGCTGCGCGATGCTCTGTGTTCTATCTGTAGTTTCCATTGCCGTATTTGTTACATTTATGTCATAAGGTATAAAAGGTTGCCTCATGTTGTAGGTGTCTATCCTAAATAGAGGTAAAATCCAATGGCTAAAGAAAAAGTAGTTCTAGCGTACAGCGGTGGTTTAGATACATCCATGATGGTCAAGTGGCTCCAGATGGAATATAATATGGATGTAATCACCTGCAACCTAGACGTAGGACAGGACAAAGAAACAAAAGGAATCGAGGAAAAGGCGTGGAAAATGGGCGCCATCAATCACTATGGCTTCGACGCAAAAGAAGAATTCGCCAAGGAGTACATCTTCCCCGCGATAAAGGCAAACGCCCTTTACATGGGAACATACCCTGTGAGCAGCAGCATCAGTAGGCCTCTAATCGCTAAGAAACTCGTTGAGGTAGCCGAGATGGAGGACGCTCAGGCAGTAGCGCATGGCTGTACCGGCAAGGGCAACGATCAGGTTAGGTTCGATATCACCATAAAGGCATTGAATCCAAAACTCAAAATCATTGCGCCAGTGAGAGAGTGGAAATTCGATAGAAAAGGGCAGATCGAGTGGGCAAAGGCGCACGATGTTCCTGTTCCCGTTACCGCTGATAGTCCATACAGTATCGATGAGAATCTCTGGGGAAGAAGCATTGAGGGTGGAATACTGGAGCACCCTGATGTGCCTGTTCCAAACAACATCTATGACTGGACCGCCGATATAGAGAACACTCCCAATGAACCAACGTACATCAAGATCGGGTTCCATCAAGGAGTACCTGTAAGCCTAGATGGCGTTGACTACAAGCCACATGAGTTGATAAAGAAGGTCAGAGACCTCGCTGGAAAGCACGGAATCGGCAGGATCGAGCACATGGAGGACCGTATCGTGGGGTTGAAGACCCGTGAGACCTATGAGGTTCCCGCAGCGGAGACCATCATAAACGCTCACCTCGACCTAGAGAAGATGGTCTTGACTCGACACCAGAAACTCCTCAAATATGAGATGGACCACAAGTGGGCGACAGCCGTCTACCAGGGACTCTGGGTTGACCCATACAAGGAAGACCTAGAAGCCTACATTAACAACACGCAGAAGAACCTAACCGGCATGGTTACTATGAAGCTCTTCAAGGGAACAGCGAAGCCTGTTGCACGTGAGAGCCCATACAGCCTATACGATTACAACCTCGCGAGCTTCGACATCAACACCCACTATGATCAGGGTGATGCTCTTGGCTTCATCAACCTCTGGGGTCTACCAAGCGTCTCCGCTTGGAACCTCAAACGGAAGATAGCTGATGAGGGAATCCAAGAGATGGGCAAGAAGGTTGTCCCCGTCCCCACTGGGGACGACTAGGTTCACACATTTCATACCTTTTCTATATAAGTAAGGGACACATTTTCTATCCATAAGAGGTAGCCCAGCCCTTGTCACGCGAAGAATCATTACTAGATATACTTGAAAAAGCGTTACCACTCCCCCCCAGAATTATTGTAGGCTACAATCAGCTTGAGCGCGACTTTACAAGCGGCGATGTTGCCCGCGTCTGTGATGTCAGTAGGAGCAGCGCCAAGTTCTATGTCAACAAGATGGTTGATCTGCGGCTGGTAACCAAGGTACCACATAAAAGAATGTACCAAAAATATGCAAACGCAAACAAGTTCAGCGACTGGCTCAAAGACCTATCAAAACTAGCACTCGAACCACTCGAAAACGGCTCATTAGAAGTCAAAGACATAACCGAGGACGACGAATGAGTCTCAGAGACATAGCCTCACCGAAGAAAAAGCCGCGTGTACGTTATACTCGGCAGCTTTCGGCAAAAGACGTTCGGGCTATGAAGAAGCGTGGGTATGATGCTGAGCGTGAACTCGTTCATATGCTGAGGGATGTTGGGTTTTCGGCTATCAGGATCCCTGTGAGTGCCCCCAGCAAGGAGCCTCTTCCGGATGTCTTCGCTGTAAAAGGCGATGTCATCCTATCGGTGGAGGTAAAAGCTCAGGTAAGATATGCCTATTACAAGAAGGATCAGGTTCAGAAATTATTCGAGTTTCTCGAAATACATAAGATCTATCCACGAAAGTACGCTGTGTTGGCGGGGAAGTTCAAGTATAAGGGCTGGTGGTTTGATATCGCGACGAAGCTCGATGATTATATGATTAAGATCGATCAAGGCATGACTTGGAACGAGTTATTATCCAAAATCTCCTAGATTTACTTGATATCCGTTTATATACCATCCCACCAGACTTTTTAATAGAATTATTTCAGTGATAATATGATCAAAGAATTAGACTATACGCAAGCGAGAAAGATCTGTCCCGAGGATTTTATCACGTGTGAAGCAACGAGTGAGCTTGATCCACTGACCGAGATAATCGGACAGCACAGAGCGCTCAAAGCCCTTCAATTTGGGTTAGATATCCAGGAAGAAGGATTCAACATCTATGTTGCTGGTTTACCGGGTACAGGGAAGAAGACCGCTATCATCACCTTCTTGGAGCAGAAGGCCAAGACTATGCCTATTCCCTCAGACTGGTGTTATGTTTACAATTTTGAGGATAGTCAAAAACCCAACGCATTAAAGTTGCCCGCTGGAAAGGGTTTGAAATTCGTCAAGGATATGGAGAAATTCGTTGCGGAGACGAAGAAGGTCCTTGTGGCTGCATTTGAGAGTGAGGATTATGCAAACCGACGCGAGGATTCCCTCAAGCAGTATGAGGAAAAGAAACAAGAATTAATGCGTCAACTGAACAAAAAAGCCCAAGAAGCCGGATTTGTTCTTCAGCGGAGCCAGATAGGGATGCTTATTGTCCCAGTTATCAATGGGCAGATTATCAATGAGCAACAGTTCAGTATCCTTCCTCAGAGTGTTCAAGATGAGATTCAGGGTCGACGTAAAGCGCTTCAAGATGGAATGAGGACAGCCTTCAGGCAGTTCAGAGACATCGATAGGGAATCAGAGGCATCAGTTGATAAGTTCAACAAAGAGGTAGCGAATTTCGCTCTCGAACCTCTTCTTGACTCATTAAAAGAAGAGTACGGTAAAATGGAAGAGTGCAATGATTATCTTGAGTCCGTTAAGAAGGATATTCTTGATAATCTGAGCTCCATTTTAGGTGCACAACAGGAGCCGGAGAACCCGCTTGCCGCTATGATGGGTGGAGGACCAGTTGATCCAACTGAGAGGTATGTTGTAAATCTGATAGTTGATAACAGCAAGCTGGAAGGAGCTCCCGTAATAATGGAGATGAATCCAGGCCACGATAAGCTCTTTGGAGCAACAGAAAAAGAAGCACGATTCGGTGCACTGGTAACCAACTATACGATGATCAGAGGAGGGAGCGCCCACGAGGCAAACGGAGGATTCCTCATAATACCAATAGAGGAGCTTGCGAGAAACCCCGGCAGCTATGAGACGCTGAAACGAACAATACTTGACAGGCAACTGGAAATCGAGGAGTTAGCGGCGAGATTAGGCTATGTCAGCACACGTAGTCTACGCCCAGAGCCTATTCCCTTCACGGCTAAAGTGGTTCTTGTCGGTGAGTCTCGTTATTACTATATGTTGTATCAGGCTGATTCTGAGTTCAAGAAGGTTTTCAAGGTCAAGGCGGAGTTTGACAGCAGCATGGAGAGAACCTCTGAGAATGTTCAAGAATACGCGAAATTCATGTGCACTCTCTGTAACAAGGAAGGGCTCAAGCATCTTGATAGCACCGGGATCGCCAGCATTGTGGAGTTCAGCAGCAGACTCGCAGCGGATCAGGATAAACTATCAACACAGTTCACAGAGGTAAGTGACATCATAAGGGAAGCAAACTATTATGCCCAAACTAATGGCAGTAAATACATTACACATGAGCATGTGAGCAAAGCCATCGAGGAAAAGGTCTACAGGAGTAACCTTATCGAGGAAAAACTCGGTGAGATGATTGAACGGGGGAGCATCCTCGTTGACACTGTGGGCGAGAAAGTTGGTCAGGTAAATGGGTTAGCTGTAATGGGCATGGGTGACTACATGTTCGGTAAGCCAAGCCGGATAACTGCCAGCGTCGGGCTCGGCAAAAAAGGAATCATCGACATCGAGAAGCAGGCGGACATGGGTGGACCCACCCATACCAAGGGTGTTCATATACTCACAGGCTTCCTCACAAACCGATACGCGAAGAAACATCCTCTCAGCTTGACCGCGAGACTCGTCTTTGAGCAGAGCTACAGTGGGGTCGATGGAGACAGCGCTAGCAGCACAGAGACATATGCTATGTTAAGTGCCTTGAGCGGTGTTCCCATCAAACAGCATTTCGCTGTCACTGGTTCAGTGAACCAGAAAGGTGAGGTTCAGGCTATTGGTGGCGTAAACCAGAAGATTGAGGGTTTCTTTGATCTCTGTAAATTCAGGGGCTTGACCGGTGAACATGGTGTAATGATTCCTGAGAGTAACGTGAAGAACCTGATGCTCAGAGAAGATGTAGTTGAGGCCGTTAAGGATGGGAAATTCCACATCTATTCGGTATCAACCATCGATCAGGGTATAGAAGTGTTAACTGGGGTTCCCGCTGGTGAACAAACAAAGAGCGGAGATTACCCAGAGGGCACCATCAACTATCTTGCTCAGCAGAAGCTGGATGAGATGGCAAAACTCCTCGCCCCAAAGAAGAAAGACGAGGAATAAACGCACCCTTTTTTATCCACCTCCATCCCTATTTCAAGGAATAATAGATGTCTGAGGAAATCTATGATATAATAATAGTAGGAGCGGGACCCGCTGGGTTAACCGCGGGACTCTACACCTCACGGCACAACAACAAGACCCTGATTCTTGAAGGCAACAAGGTAGGCGGAAAAGCGCTGGAAGCCCACTGGATCGAGAACTATCCCGGTTTCCCAGATGGGATCACTGGACCCGACCTGATGGCACTGATAGAGAAACAGGCAACCAGGTTCGGAGCCGAGATAAAACAGGAGACAGTAATCGGGATCAGCGACCTCGGAGAATTGAAGATGCTGAGTACCCGCTCTGGTGGCTTTTATCAGGCGAAATCCCTGATCCTCTCTACAGGCGTAAGCAGAAAGAGCCTGAGCGTCAAGGGCGAAGGAGAGTTCAAAGGCAGGGGCGTAAGCTACTGTGGGGTCTGTGATGGGCCATTCTTCAGGGATAAGACCGTTGCGGTTATCGGCTCAGGGCATGAAGCTGTCCATGACATTGAGGTCTTGAGTGAGACCTCCTCAAAGGTCTATGCAATACCCGGAAAGAAGGGGTACAGCGAGGAATATCCTGAGATAGGGTCACTTAGAAAAGATCCAAAAGTCGAGTTCATTGAGGGCATAAATATCACTGAGATAGGTGGAAAAGACTTCGTAGAGTATCTCAAGCTCGAAAACGGTGATGAGGTAAAGCTCGATGGCGTATTCATTATTCTTGAGCAGGTCTCAACATCCAGCATCCTCAAAGACGCTGGGATAATGACTGATGAGGGTGGCTGTATACTTGCAGATAAGGAACAGAAAACAAGCATAGCCGGTATATTCGCAGCGGGAGACTGTGGCTGCAAGGGTTTCCAGATAGTAACTGCTACCGGTATGGGTGCAACCGCTGGACTCAGTGCCATGAAATATGTGAAACAGTTGGCGAGAAAATGAGGAAAGTCGAACTCTTTGTTAGCCCTGTTTGCCCGCATTGTCCTCACGCGAGGAAGCTATTGGCGCAGTACAAGGTTGATAACCCGGGGTTCGAGTACGTTGAGGTCAACACCTATACCGATGAGGGTATCGAGCGGGGTATGAGTCTTCAGGTTATGGCTGTTCCCTGTCTCGTGGTGGATGGTGAGATCAAGTTCGCTGGTTGGCCTTTCACAGCTGAAGATATTACCCGGGTTATTCAATAGAAACCCTTTTTGTAAACATCTCTATCTTTCTTTTGATACTATATGGGAAGTCAGATCAAGCATATTCACGCTAGGGAGATACTGGATTCACGTGGGAACCCCACGATTGAGGTGGAGGTTACCACCGCCGATGGGTTTTTTGGGAGAGCAGCTATCCCCAGCGGGGCGAGTACCGGCATCTTTGAGGCAGTTGAGCTACGAGATGGTGGTAAGAGATTCCATGGAAAAGGGGTGCAGGACGCGGTTAAATCCGTGGAGAAAGAGATTCTTCCCAAGCTCAAGGGCGTTGATGTAACCAATCAGGCTGGTATAGACCGTTTAATGATTGAGCTGGATGGTACAGAGAACAAGTCAAGGCTCGGTGGTAACGCCATACTCGGGGTAAGCATCGCTTCGGCTCAAGCAGCCGCCAGTTCCAAAGGTATGAGACTCTACGAGTACATTAACCCAGAGTCCAGTCTACTGCCTGTCCCATTCTTCAACGTGGTAAACGGCGGAAAACACGCTGGAAACCAGTTAGACTTTCAGGAGTTCATGATCGCGCCCACCGGGGCAAAGACTTTCCATGAAGCGCTCAGGATGGGCTCCGAGATGTATCAGACTCTCAAGGCGAAGCTGCTGAAAGATTATGGAAAGAACGCCATCAACGTTGGTGATGAGGGAGGCTTCAGCCCCCCCATGAAGACGCCTGAAGAGGCATTGGACGCCATAGTCTATGCAGCCGAGGAAACAGGGTACGGTAACAAGACAGTGCTAGCCATGGATGTAGCTGCGAGCAGCTTCTTCAAGGGGGGTGGTGTGTACAGCTTCAAGGGAAAAGACGTCACCACAGGGGGATTGATCGATATATACTCTGAGCTGGCATCCAAGTACCCGATTAAGAGCATTGAGGACCCACTAGAAGAGGAGGACTATGAGGGGTTCGTGGAGATGACGAAGGCTCTGAGTATCCAGATACTGGGAGATGACCTATTTGTTACAAATAGAAAACGACTCCAGAAGGGGATCGACATGGGTGCATGCAACGCCCTGCTCTGGAAGGTTAACCAGATAGGAACCCTCACTGAGGCTCTTGACGCAGCTAAACTGGCTATGGATAACGGTTACAATGTGATGGCGAGCCACAGGAGCGGTGAGACCGAGGACCCCTTTGTAGCGGACCTCAGCGTCGCCTTGGGGTGTGGACAGATCAAGTCGGGCGCACCATGCCGAGGAGAGCGAACCGCCAAGTACAATCAGCTCCTAAGAATAGAAGAGTGGCTAGGTGACAAGTCAAAATATCCTCTTAGCCTCTTCAAATAATCATCTATGAGTATACCATGGAATTCGTTTAAGTTCGAGTAGAATATATGAACCGAACATTCCAGCTAAAATTAGCCCTATACCGAGAATCATCAATCTATTTGAGGTCAATCTATCCCTTTTGTTACTCCCGCTGGCTGCCATCAAGTATAATCCTAGAAAAGTTGTAGCATTGCAGATGAATGCAAAGAGACTTTCTCTGGTTGTCTGCTCACCCGTCTCTGGACTTATCGAATACCATTCGCCGCGCCATAATGTGAATTGCGTCGGTTTGATTAACCTATTAAAAAATCCCCCGCTCATTATATATAGGCAGAATAGAACTGCAGCCAGCGCTTTTAAATTCCTCCAATTTTCTTCGGTGAGTTTCATTATTTTTTCCTCGATTTTCTAGGTTTCGTTGGGTTTTCCGCGTTAAATCCATAGAGTATCAGGAGGATGAGCCATCCAGCAAATGCGAATACTGCTCCAAGTCCAATTCGGGTTAGAGAAACCGAGTTGATGAAAAGAGAATATCTTGTTCGATTGGTCGCGCAGATTAGTAACCCATAGCCAATCAGTATTATGCTGGTTGCTGATAACAACTCATTCCTGTAAATCTTTGAAACTATTTTTAGCGCCATTTATCATTCAGACTGATAAAACATGTTTTTTTGTTAAAATAGAGGTTTTGGTACAGTTATTTACATTAATACAGTTGTTTACGAATTAGTTATATTATATAACTCAATATTTACATGGAAATGAACCTCAAGTCAATTGTAGTGGCATTGTTGATCTTTTCTTTAATCGGAACATTACTACCTTTAGACGAGGAAGGGCATCAAATTGAAGCTATTTTCATAGGGCATGAATTTATTTTACAGTTTAGACATGAGTCAAACCCTTTGAATTTAACATCCCGTGCGAATATCTATAACTTTATTCAGAGTAATCCCGGGGCACATCTCAGGAAAATTTGTACTAGTCTAAGCATTTCAATCGGTTCGGCGCAGTATCATTTGGAAAAACTCATTGAGGGAGAGTTGATTGAGAGTGAAAAAGAGTCTAAGTACAAGAGGTTCTTTGTTACAAAGAAATTCAGCGAATTTGAAAAAAAGCTGATCGCGTTTCTCAGAAAACCAAAGGCTAGAATGATCGTAAAGTACACTTCATCTGTTGATGGATGTACTCATCAGGAACTAGCTAAATTATTAGATGTGTCTTCTCAAGCAGTTACTTGGCATGTTAAGCAGTTATTAGATGACAATGTCGTGGAGTCATGGGTTATGCAGAATTCAACTTATTATAGGGTTACAGGTGAAGCTGGAATAGCTTTGATGACCTTAGCGCCCGAGCTTTGTGCACTGGTTTCTCGGTGACCATACCACTTTTTGTCACATATTGACACCTGATCTGGGCTGTTCTGAGTATTCAAATCATAAAATGGGGCTGATTTCAACCGGGATTAGTAGACCCCCCTCCCCCTCTCTGGTTGATGTGGTAGCTGTTATATCCACGTTTGCCGTGTTGAGTGTGTTGATATAATTGACTAAGGTTGACATCCCCCATCACTGCTGGTACGAGGATAAGCCTCTTACCCTAACCTTCCCAGATGAATGGAAGGTCCAACGATGCAAGGTAGCATCAGAGGACGCAAAACCCATGACCCCCGCGGAGATCAAGGCAGCCATCCATAACCCAATCGGTCAGAAGCCCCTTGAGAAGCTCGCCGAGAAAGCTGAGGAAGTCGTTGTCATATTCGATGACATGACGCGGCCAACAAAGACCTACCAGTACGCACCATACATCCTTGAGACCCTCCACAAAGCGGGTATACACAAGGACAACATCAGATTCATCATCGCTCCGGGGACCCATGGAACCTATGGTAGAATGGATTTCGCGAAGAAGCTGGGAGACGACATAGTATCCGAGTATCAGGTCTATAACCACAACCCATATGATATTCTGGATTACCTTGGGGAGACCAGCTACGGGACACCTGTCTGGGTGAACAGCGAGGTGATGGCTTGTGACCTAAAGATCGGGATTGGCACAGTGCTATTCCACAGGCTCACAGGTTTGAGCGGAGGCGCCAAGATGATCAGCCCCGGCGTGGTGGGGATGGAGACCATCAAGTACAACCACGGTGATATAGGAGGATTCGGACCCGGGCTCACCCCATGCAAGACCACAGGCTACCTCAGCAACGAGGGTAACAGGATGAGGCTCGATATGGAGGAGACAGCACGCATGGCAGGCCTCGACTACAAGATAGATACAGTGCTAAACCTACAGCGCAATCCGATTGAACTCTACGCAGGTGACTTCGTTGAGACACAGCGCAGAGCAGCCAAGGGGGTCGTAAAGTGGCACAAGACAGAGACCCGTGAAGCAGACATTGTCGTCGCTGGGGCCTATTTACGTGAGAATGAGCCCTACCTGAGCATGTGGCCCATGTACAACAACGTTACTGAGGATGGGACACTGGTCATGGTCAACGATGACCCCAATGGAGACATCAATCACTGGTTGTTCAACAGGCATGGAAAAGAGGTAGGAGCATGCCTATGGGACCCAGCTAGAAAAAAGATAATGCGGGGAAAACGGATGATCATCTATGGTAACTATCCTTTGAAGAGCTTCCTCTGGAGACATGATTTGGAGGAGGTCGTCTGGATCAGGAAATGGGATGAGGTCATCGAGGAGCTCAAGAACTACCATGGGGCAGGCAGCAAGGTATCTGTGATCCCAGATGGGACCAGCTGCATACCGGAAAATGCCTCCATTAACTTTTCTTCTCTTTCCACCAAATAATTCCCACAACAGCCCAAATCAGAGCAATGAATATTCTGAAGGCAACCATGGCACCACCTGTTTAACCCAAGGGTAAAAATGGTATGATGGCTGCGAAGGCGGGTCCGAAGCTGACGATGTATGCTGATGATCCTGTGAACCCGATGTTTAGAATACCTTGGCTCCTGAGGACGAAGGGCACAGTGAAAAACCATGAGAATACGTATGTGAGGAGAAAGAAGTACAATAGGTCTCTTCGCTCGTCCAAGTTTATCACCTTTAAATCCAAAATCAAGTGGAGAATAATTATTTGGGTTTTACCCATTAAAGCCCTTTAATATTACGCTATGCCCCTATTTCTTAACATGTCAAAAAAAGCCATACAGATTGATGCAAAAGA
>CAYUTB010000009.1:25201-30083 GCA_964447425.1 uncultured Candidatus Bathyarchaeia archaeon | reverse complement strand
GAGTTCATCGAGGTAAGCGACAAGGTATGGGAGTACGCGGAACTCGGCTTAGTAGAGCATAAATCCGCCAAACTGCACGTTGATACCCTCAGAAAACACGGGTTCAAGGTAGAGCAAGGCGTAGCAGGTATGCCAACTGCCTTCATAGCCACATGGGGAAAGGGAAAACCAGTCATCGGCTTCATGGGTGAATACGATTCATTGCCCGGCATCAGCAACAAGACTGTGCCCCACAAGGAGTGGCTGGTAGAGGATGGATGCGGTCACGGCTGCGGACACAACGTACACGGAACAAGCGGATTCATGGCTGCCATCGCCACAAAGTACGCTATGGAGGCTGAGAGACTGCCCGGCACCATCAAGGTCTACGGGAGCCCAGCCGAGGAAAACTATGACGGCAAGGTCTACCTCGTAAGAGACGAATGCTTCAAAGGAGTAGACATCTGCCTCAGCCACCACCCCGGAGGCATGAACGTCGCGGGGCTGGCTTCAAGCAACGCCATCAACAGCGTCAAATACGAGTACTTTGGGAAGACCGCCCACGCCGCTGGTAGCCCGGAGCAGGGCAGGAGTGCATTGGATGCGATAGAGCTCATGAACATCGGCGTCAACTTCCTCAGGGAGCACGTGGTGCAGGAAGCCCGTATCCACTACATTATCGAGGAGGGTGGAGGACAACCAAACGTCGTACCCGATTATGCTCGATCATGGTACTACATCAGGGCCCCTGAGAGGGCGCAGGTCCAGCAAATCTATGAGCGGATCAACAAGATCGCGCAGGGAGCAGCCATGATGACAGAGACAGAGCTGAAGATAGACCTCCTCTCAGCCGTCTACAACAAGATACCCAACAAGGCACTAAGCGAACTTGTGACCGCCAACATGAGGAAGATAGGTCACCCCGGCTGGACCAAGGAGGAGCTTGACTTCGCAGCCAAGATAGGTGAGACCATAGACAAAGACGATAAGATGAACAGCCTCATCAAGAGCAAGGTGCCAGACGCCCAGAAGTACAAGGATGTTGACCTCGTATCCGATATATTGGACGCTTGGAACGATGGTGAGGTGAGCAAGGGCAGCACAGATGTATCTGATGTCTCATGGATATGCCCCACCATGGAGTTCGGCACCTCATGCAACGTATTAGGGGCGCCGGGTCACGACTGGCGATTCACAGCTGTAAGCGGCATGAGCATAGGTCATAAGAGCCTGATATTCGCGGCAAAGACCATGGCTGGAAGCGCCTTGGATCTATTCACTGAGCCAGCGTTGATCAAGCGTGCATGGGAGGAGCATGAGAAGCGTCTCGCTGGGAGAGAGTATGTGTGTCACATCCCTGATAATATTCATCCCCCATTGGAGATGGCTGAGGCTGCTTGGCAGAAGCTCAAAGGCAAACAGTAGCTAATCGAGGATAGTTACGGTCCCTTTTTCCCCATCCACCATTATCCTCTGACCCGTTTTAATCAGCGAGGTAGCATCCCCTACGCCTACCACGGCGGGTATGCCGTACTCACGCGCCACAATGGAGCCATGGGTCATCAAGCCACCCACCTCCATAACCAACCCACCCGCTGCCAAGAAGAGAGGAGTCCAAGCTGGATCAGTGGCTGGGCATACAAGTATCTCACCCGGCTGCAGGGATTCGCTGGCGGGGTCTAGTATTACATGGGCTATTCCTTCTACTAAGCCGGGTGATACCGGGGAGCCTGTCAGGTTTTTTCCATCGCTGCTGGTTGAGCCATAGTAATTGTGTCCGTCGCTGAGTATGATTCTGGGTGGCTTTTTCCTTGCATCGAGTCGTTGCTGTTTTCTGCGTTCTGCCACGAGTTTCTTCAAGTCACCGGTCTGTATTTCCTCAAGCTCGTATAGGTACAGGGAGAAAACATCCCAGCTATCATCCAGTATATTCTGGGCTACCAGCTGTCTCCCTATCTCAAGGAGACTGTTTCTCGCGATAAACAGGACATTGATGATGAAGAACTTGGGTGATTCCCTAAGCCCCGCCAGATTCCTCTGCCTAAAACCAAGGTACCTGATTAGGCGTTTATTCAGCCAACCATTTCTCCTCCCAGCCTCCTCGGCTATCCTGTCTAGGGATGCTTGGGCTGACTCCGCCATCCTGCTGAAGACCAAGTCCGGGGCTTTCTCCGGGTCATCGATCCTGAGGTAGGTCTGCATCAACTGGATGATGTGTGATGGGTCATCGCACCACCTAGTTGAGCCTATATCGATCTCGGCTACCCCACGCATACCGTACTTGGCTAGGAAATCATCAAGCTCCCCCTGCAATACATTTGGTAGCCTACGCTCCCTGTAGCCTTCCACCACTTTTTCCACATCATCCTCAAGGACTCTACATGAATCCTCATCCGCTCTCACTCTCTGAGTCTTCTCCCAGAGAAACAGATCCATCTCGGTAGTGACATTATAGAGTAACCCCCTAGTGATATTCAAGGCGTCATCGTTAAGCCCAAGCCTCTCAGCCCTCCCCTTAACCTGAAAAAACATACCTATACCTGCTATCACCCTCGGCAGAATACTCTTCATGAGGACTTCCGGGGTCCTCTCAAGCAAAACTTTAATGAAGTGAATATGGTCCTCGATGGTCTGCTGCTCTTTCTGTCTGCTCTCCCAGTAGGTTATCTCCTCCGTTATCCTCTTGTTCATATTTTCTCTGCTATGTACGGGTCGCAGTATGGTCGCGACGACTCTCAGAATTATCGGTCCAAAACCATGAACTATCTGAACTAGTTCTCCAAGACTAGGCAGCGAATCGATCTTCTCGATACGCGGATCAACCAGTATCGGCTCAACCGCCCCCAACGTGCTGGGCTCGACGTACCCAAGAACAGTCTTGATCAACCCGTGGAACCGTTTGTTCTTAACCAGCCCAGTTATGTTGGTGTAGAGTCGTCCCCCTGCGGAGGTGATTCGGATGTTTTCCCTTAGCGTAAAGTTTCCACCGAAGCGGTTCTGCACGTTCCCAATTGTCTGCCTAATTATGTCTCTGCCCATGGACGTCATGGGTTGAAGCACTCCCTGAACATGTGCAAATGAACCGTAAACCCTTAGAGGCGATACAGGTACACGCTCAAGAACCGGGTACAGCCCTGTTACTGGCCTCGACTGCAATACATAGAATGTGTTCCCAGTTATCGCCCACTCGATGTCCTGTGGGGACCCATAGTGTTCATGAATTCTCACCCCGATCACTGTGAGATCCTTGATCTGTTCATCTGTTAACGCCTGCCTCCCGCTTTCATCATTTTTGGCGCCGATCTTGTGACTCTTAATCTCCCCTGTTGCTTTATCCACGATATACTCATCTGGCTCTATCCTACCGGAGACCAGCAAGTCACCCAACCCAAAAGTAGCGTTGATGACAGTCTCAGTCCGCACACCAGTTAAGGGGTTCACAGTGAACATGACGCCAGAGGACTCACTCTGAACCATACTCTGCACAACGGCAGCCAGCGAGACCTCTTCTTGTTGTATCTTGTTTCTATCCCTGTACCCGATGGCTCTGGGTGTCCACAGGCTGCTCCAGCAATCCACAACCGCCCTGAGAAGAGCCTCCTCTCCCTCGACGTTCAGGAAAGTATCCTGTTGCCCCGCGAAGGATGTCTCAGGCAGGTCTTCTGCGGTTGCTGAGCTCCTTACAGCGACTTTACCTAGACTTCTTTGATGGTATGCTTCGGTGATCTCTGTTTTGATGCCGTCTGGTATCTTTGCCTCTGTGAATGCTTGTCTGATGTTGGCGCTGGCGGTTTGAAGCGACTCCACGGTGTCAGTGATTGCTGTAATATTTTCATCAATTACTAGTTGGAGGGTGTTTGCCTCAACGTATTCCTTGTATGCTGATGTGCCGATGATGTACCCCGGTGGCACATTAAACCCAGCTTCCACTAGGATGCATAGGTTTAGTCCCTTCCCACCAGCCTCAGCCAGTGTTACATGCTCATTCAAATCGTAGACGTGCATCACTTCACCCCCTGTTTACCACGCCATACATGAAGACATCAACAAGAGCCTCAACCCAGTCAACATCAGGAAGAGGCAAAGACTCCATAGGGTTGACAACAATCTCCGTATAGACATAACCAAAAATGAGACTCACCAACACCCGTAGAAACTTCTCGATAGGCATCTCCCTGAAAAGACTCTTATCAGCCTCCCAGACCTTGGCTACAAACCCCATGAAGATGGGGTACAGTCGAGGAAGCATCTTCCTAACGCTCTTACCCTGCCGCTCCTGTGCATCAATAAGCCCCAACCTGATATAATCCTCGTGGCTCAGCAAGGTCTCCGCTATCTGTCTTATGGCAAAGCGTAGGGCTTCCTCTGGTTCGGTCACCTGCATCATTGTTAACTGGTCGCCGACCTCTAGGAGTGGTATGCTCTCATCAATGAGGGTCTCGAATATCTGCTCCTTGCTTTGGAAGTGGTTGTAGATGGCTCCGGGGGTGATCTTTGACTCATCGGCGATCATCCTCATACTTGTGGCGCTGTAGCCTTTCTCTAGCATGAGTTTCTTTGATGCTGTTAGGATTGTTTCTCTGGTTTTTTCTCCCTTGGTCTGACTCATCAATGAAAAAGTGAACGAACGTTCATTTATAATTTGTGGGGAAATAGCCCCGAAACAACACCTATCAAATAGAGAAAACTAATCCGTAGGCGCACCCACGGGCATACCATACTCATCATCAAGGTCTGATGAACGCTGATCCACAAAATAGAGACTCAGCAACACCAACCCGAATAGTATACCAGACCCCGCAATCATATAGTACTGATTGATATGCAAACCGAGAAGGGTCAATCCACCGAGTTGCAGCCAACCCGTAGCCACCAATGGGCTAATTGATCTGCCAAGTGACTG
>CAYUTB010000009.1:4826-25101 GCA_964447425.1 uncultured Candidatus Bathyarchaeia archaeon | reverse complement strand
TTCATCAAAATTCCGCCAAATATGAATGTGCAAACACCCATGAACGCCATCAAGTTACCGATATCAGTACTAGTCGAACCATACTTAGCGTTCAAAACAAGGCTCAGGCTGCTGAAGATCATGCTAACCGCCAATGTATTCGCCAGCATCTGTCCGAGACGCAGGAGAATAGTCCTGTTGAGTACGAGTTTTCCGTTACCCGGCTTCCTTGAGGCTGCTTCCTTTAGCTCGTTTCTTCTACCCTCCGGCATAGTATCACTGTAGATAACCACCGTCGCTATGATTGTGATCAAAGCCATCACACTCGCCGCATACGCTGGGTAAACAAGGTCCAACGCACCAAGCCATCCACCAATAGTGGGGCCAACAATGCTACCCACAGTCATGGCTACAGCCATAACCGCCATCTTCTCGCTCCTGTTCCGTGGTGTGGTAACATCGCTGATGGTTGCCTGTATGATGGGTATCTGCCCACCGAAGAGCCCATCAACCACCCTTGAGAGCACGATCATCTCAATGGAGCCCGATACTGCTAGGATGCCGAAGCTGAGAAGTGTACCTGCTTCACATATCAAAAGTATCGGTTTTCGTCCATATTTGTCGCTGAGTTTTCCCCAGAATGGTCCGCTGATGAGGCTTGTTACGGCGTTGAGACTCGTCATTATGCCGATTGTGAACTCTGATGCTCCAAAAGTCTGGGCGTAGAAGGGTAGTAGGGGCATGACCATCATGTAGCCCAGCATGTCTACTATGGTGCAGATGAGTACGATTGGCAGTATCCTGTTTGTAGCGATGTTAAATCGTTGAAGCTTTTCTTCGAATGCCTTGTCCTGTAGCTGTATCTGCGCCCGTATGTCTGTTGGTCCTTTCTCCATGTTAACCACCTATTTGTTTCACAGTGTTACACATTGTATTACCGTGTATTGTCCGCCTATTCAGGCGTCATATTAAATAAACGTTGCTTCACAAATAACACTGAGGACAATGTCAAAAACCATAGGCATCAGAGTAGACGACGAGCTAGATGAACAACTAGACACCCTCTCAGAGAACATGAACCTCAAAAAAAGCCAGCTCATCAAACGAGCCTTCAACGAGTGGCGAAGAACCCGCGAAGGAATACAGGGACAGAACATGATGCTGGTTGATAGTGTCCTAATAGGAGCCTTATTTGAGAAACTGTCCCATGAGGAGATCAAAGCTGTCGCAGATTCTATCTCTGATCATGTTGTCTCACTCATTAGGATACGCCAGATTGAGAATGACCGCCAAGAAGAAACCGTCGAACACTTCCTTGAACACTTCGCGCGCCTCATCAGCAGTCAACATTTTGGCTGGTTCAGCAAGATCAACTATAGCTTCGATAAGACTGGTTCAGTCTCTATCTACGGGTTCCATACGCTGAACACAGAGTACAGCCAATACGCCGTAGAGCTTCTGCATCAGGTCTTACACAAGTTCTTCAACTACAGTCTTGATGTGGAGAAGGTTACGGTAACCGATAACTCCTTTATCTTATTGATGAAGCCATCTGTATAATTCTAAATACATATCCATCGAGTAGTATCTGTGGAATTAGATAAGCTCCTCAGACTCATAACTGATGAGACAGGCATCCTAGTTCAGTCACACAGGGTGATCATGGATGGCTGGGATAACCAAGTCATCGAAGTAAACAACGAAACCATATTCCGATTCACACGACGAAGAGAAACACTGGAGCAGCACATCAAGGAACTTGAGCTACTGCCCCTGCTGAACAAGCACCTGACCCTCCAAGTTCCCAACCCAGTCTACCATCAGACAGAGACACCGCCCTACTACATGGCATACAGGAAGATACCGGGCAAACCCATAACAAGAGACCTAGACGAGAAAAACCTAGAGACCATCACACAGTTTCTAACAGAGCTTCAGAGCATAGACCATATTGGTTTGAGGAAAATCCCTCGATACACCCCAGAAGCCTGGAAACAAGAATACCATGAACTATACCAGCGCATAACAAGAGAAGCATACCCCTCACTGAAACCCAGCACAATCGCCAAAATAAACAGAGTATTCAATGAACTCCTCGACGCTGAAACCATTTTCAAGCCTACATTATGTCACAGGGACCTCACCACAGACCACATACTGGAATCAGAGGGCAAGATCACCGGGATAATCGACTGGGGAGACAGCTGTATCGGGGACCCGGCTTTCGATTTAACCGGGCTAGTCATGGGTTTTGGGGAAAAAGCCTTAAAAAATGTCTCAAGAAAGCTTGAGTACCCTCCCGAGTATTTGGAGCGGGCATGGTTCTACAGCCATGTTTCACCATTCTACGAGTACCTATATGGGAAAGAGGTTCAGGACGAGAAACGCATCAAATCTGGGCTGGAAAAGATAAACAAAACATTCAGCAAGCCCAGCCTCATCCAAGGAAATACTATGAAAAAAGAGTAGAAGGCTACTCTAGTGGCACAATCATGTACTTCTGGAAGAGATCAACATACTCATCAAGTGAGACACTGTCCCTGTCTATCAGATTAGATAGCTCCGACAACATCTTATGATGACGCTTCTCCTCGCCCACCCAGTAATCTATGAATGTCTTGACTCTATCATCCTTTACCCGCTTATTGATCTCACCCAGCGTCTTGATCATGTTCTGCTCCACTCGAACATGTTGCTTGATATTCTGGTGGAGATTCACTGCTGGTCCCATATCCACATCCAGTTTCATAGGGGCCTTACCTGCATCAACATCGATCAGAGCCTGCGCAATTGCGGCATGCTTCATACTATCATGGATAATGGATTCCAGTATAACATGCACCAATGGGTGCTTCAGCTCCTTCATATCTTTACCGAGAGTCTCAGCGTGACTCAGCTCCAGCTTCTTCTGCTCTTTAAGCAGCTCAATTACAT
Source organism: uncultured Candidatus Bathyarchaeia archaeon (assembly GCA_964447425.1). Classification (GTDB taxonomy): domain Archaea; phylum Thermoproteota; class Bathyarchaeia; order TCS64; family TCS64; genus RBG-16-57-9. Next base: position 22,188 of record CAYUTB010000009.1, on the reverse strand, counting down.
CAGTCATTTAAAACACGATTAATCCGTTGATTTGGCGGGATATAATGCTTCAGAGTTATCCCCCGATCTGATCCGGGTCATTGCGAGGACCCAGATATTCATAATCAGTAAACCATACGCCTCAACCGCAGCGGTTGAGGGCCAAGGGATGATAAAAGCAACAACAGGACCGACAAGGCTCAGAAACAGGAAAAGCTTCCCCAATTTTGCGCGATATAATCCGATTCCCCACATCAGGATCGCTAGATCTGCCTGGGTGAAGAACCACACCGAGACAAAGTAGTGGTGCTTTGTGCCAGAGGGGAAGAACCCGATCAACATGAGGAAGATCCCTGTTATTATCATGAACCCGGCTCCAATCGTTGTGGGCTTGTTGTATGAGATGTGGATGAGGTAAAACGCATACAACACGATGAAGACTCCAGTCAACACCATGCCGTAGCTGAACAGCCAAGGATCACTCGCCATGGGTCCCCCCAGGTCACTGAAGGCATGTACCCAGAAGTTGAACCAAGGGTTCCGGGTGATAGCCGCGATTATCACGAGCCACCCGCTGATGGCTGAGACCAGCCCCATGTACCTCAGACGCTGAAAAGCCTCCCCCTGCATATATTCAGTGAATGATGAGATGGATTAAAAGAGATTGGACCCTACGAGACTCTCTTAAACTTCTGTATCCTGCTGCCCTCAAGGGTCTCCCCAACGTAGAGATCCCCATAGCTGTCAATACATGCACAGTGAGGGTTCATGAACAAACCCGGCTCAAGAGTCTTCTCCCCACCCCAGCGAGCCACCAGCCTACCGTTCTTATCCAGTATGCTAAATCGTTGTTGTAGCTCCGAGACGTAAACATAGCCATCTTTATCGATGGTGACGCTGCATGGCTGCTTGAAGCCACCCCACTCAGTGAGGTACTCCCCATATTGGGTGAATATCTGTATCCTGTGGTTCTGGCGGTCGGCTATGAAGACCCGCCCATCCTCTGCAACACAGACATCGTGGCTGATATCAAACTGACCCGGACCTGTGCCGTGCTCACCCCACGAGAACAGTATCTCACCATCGGGAGAATACTTGTGGACACGGGCATTCGCGTAGCCATCCGAGATGTATATCTCACCTGTGGGCGCCACATCCACATCCGTTGGTCTGTTGAAGGGTTCACCGTCCTCGCCCGGGACTCCCGGTGTTCCCCATGCTCTCAGCAACTCACCATTTAGGGTGTACTTGCTAACGGTGTGTTCCTTGTAATCGGCGATGTACGCTATATCTCCCTCAATATGCAGTCCGTGACCTGATGGTATCTCTGCATCCTCCCATGACTTGAGGAATTTACCCTCTCTATCAAATATCACCATGGGGTGCTCACCCCTGTTCAGGACATAGACGTTATCATGCTCATCCACATCCACGCCTATTACGTGCCCGAAGCTCCACCCAACTGGGAGCATACCCCATCCCTCTTCTACCTCGAAGCCCATCTCATCTGATCCAAACCGCATAACCTAAACCTCTAAACCATGTGTGTAGCGGATTCCAGATAAAATATTGGTTGAAAAAATATTTGATTAAAAGGCGATCTTGCCGATAGCGAAGACATTGTGTCCATAGGTCTCAGCCATCACCTTCTCACCCTCAGCCACATCCCTGAGCTTACCATAGAGGCGCCGTCCACAATCCTCGACTGTTTCCTCCCCCATGAGCACTGGACTCCCATCGAAGTCGATTATATCTCTGAGGGTCTCCACGCTCCTCCTAGTGGCCGTCACCTTGATGACAGGCCCAAGGGGTGAACCCACTGGGTTCCCCTTACCCGTAGTATACACCAGTATTTGGGCTCCAGATGCCAGCATATCCGCTGAGGCGCATGCCCCCAACCCGAGGCTCGTATCCATAACCCACAGCCCCTTACCCTTTAGCTCCTCACCCGGCTTGAGGACACCCTGAATAATGGTGGTGCCTCCCTTCCTTACACCCCCGAGGCTCTTCTCCACAAGCGTGGTAAGCCCCGCCTCAATGTTCCCGGGGGTGGGGTTGGCTTTTTTGAAGCTATGCCCCATCCTGCCATAATAACTCTCCAATCTATCAGTCATTGCGATGATCTCTGCGCCTATCTCAGGCGTCGCTGCCCTTCTCGCCATCAACCCCGCGGCACCGTAGAGACTGCCTGTCTCTCCCAGTATCACCGAGCCCCCGTCGGCAATCAGTATATCCGCCATGGCTCCCACAGTTGGGTTGCTCGCTATCCCTGAGCCGGTGTCGCTGCTCCCGCACTGAGTGGCTACTTTGAGTTCGCTCATATCGACAACAGTTCTTTCTGCCTTGGCTGCCTCTTTCTGGATCTGTTTCACCATCCTGATGCCTTCCTCTATGGAGTGAGCGTTTCCACCCTCCTTCTGGATATCCAGATACATGTGGGGCTTTTCCCCCGCCTTACCCGCAAGACTCTCGGCGTCTATCTGCTCGCATCCAACCCCCACCGTTAATACGCCCCCGATGTTGGGATGCGTCACAACCCCTTCCAATATCCGCTCTGTGTGTTCCTTCACCGGTCCCAACTGACCGCAACCGCCGTCATGGATGAAAACGTTGGCTCCAGTGGCATCAGCTATCTTCTGGGCTACACTGCTGCCACAGAAGACCGTTGAGACTATCCCTACATAGTTGCGGACTCCGACTCTTCCATCTTCTCTGATAATTCCTTTGAACTCCATTGCATCACCTACAGTTTCCTAACCTCATCCACAATATCCTCAACGTTGTGAATATGGACATGTTCACCCGGCGCAATGATCTTGGTGGCTCTCCCTATGTATTCCCCATACTTCACCACGTACTCTCCCTCGGCTATCCCTGTGAGGCTGAACTTGTGTCCATATCTGATATCTTGCCGGATCAAGATCTCTTTTTCCCCGATGTGTATCTTCTCTCCTACTCCAAGATCTGTTATGGCTGTGGCGACGTTATCACGCTCATCAACTATAATGTATCTGCGGCTCATCTGCATCCCTTGCATATGGTTGCACTGCAGTAATGTTACTCTTTCTAAGCCCGGTGTTCGCCAGTTTTTTACACTCTTATGCCTATCATAGTTTATGGTCAAAGAGATAGCTTGGAAATGGATCGATGAAAACCAGAAAGAGTTCATCGATATAAGCGACAAGATATGGGGCTACGCCGAGCTTGGGCTTGTTGAGACAAAGTCATCAAAGCTGATAGCGGAGACCCTTGAGAAGCATGGGTTCAGAGTGCAGTTAGGTGTAGCGGGTATGCCTACAGGTATTCTAGCTGAGTATGGTGCGGGTAAGCCTATTCTTGGTTTGATGGGTGAGTATGATGCCTTACCCGGTATCAGTAACAAGGTGATGCCAAAGAAGGAGCCATTGATCGAAGGAGCACCTGGGCACGGCTGTGGACATAATATTCATGGCACCACTGCGTTAGCGGCTGCGATTGCGCTGCGTTACACGATGGAGAAAGAGAAGCTCAAAGGCACGGTTCGGTTCTATGGTACGCCTGCTGAGGAGAACTACGGTGGCAAAGTGTACATGGTTATGGCTGGGCTCTTCAAGGACGTTGATGCATGTCTGTCACATCATCCTGGCGAGATCAATGTCGCTGGAATGGCAAGTTGTACAGCTACCAATGACTACAAGTTTGAGTTCTTCGGGAAGACGGCTCATGCTGCTGGTAGCCCAGAGCAGGGACGAAGCTCTTTGGATGCTGTGGAGTTGATGAATGTTGGCGTCAACTTCCTCAGAGAGCACGTGATTCAGGAAGCTCGTATTCACTACGTGATTGAGGAGGGCGGAGGACAACCAAACGTTGTACCTGATTATGCTCGATCATGGTACTACATCAGGGCTCCTGAGCGGTCACAGCTTGAGCCCATCACAAAGCGGATACTGAAGATCGCTGAGGGGGCAGCCATGATGACCGAGACACGGCTTAACGCTATACATATGGGTGGATTATACAATCTGATACCAAACAAGGTGTTATCAGACGCTATCACCGCAAACATGCGTGAGATCGGTGCACCAAGTTATACTGAGGAGGAGATGGAGTTCGCCAAAGCCATTGATGCTACTGTTTCACGTGATGACAAGATTGGTGTCCTTAGAGCCAGCAAGTACCCTGACTGGCAGCGCTTCGTTGATGTGCTCATCGATACTGATGTGCATGATCCATGGGATGAGGGTATCGTAAGCCCCGGAAGCACTGATGTGTCTGATGTAAGCTGGATGACCCCGACTCTGGAGTTCAGTACAGCAACCAATGTTCTCGGTACACCGGGTCATGACTGGCGCTGGGTAGCTTGCGGAGGTATGAGCATTGGACATAAGAGCCTGATATTCGCTGCTAAGACCATGGCTGGAACAGCGTTAGACCTGTTAACCACTCCAAAGATGGTTACTGATGCGAAGGCTGAACTGAAGAAACGCCTCGGAGACCAGAAATATATCCCTGTAAAAGCCGATGATAAGCCTCCTCTGGAGATAGCGCGGGCTAAGGCTGAGCAGCTGAAGGGCAAACAATAACCCTTCTTTTTCTTTAATAATCCATTTTTTGATCTTAGATTAACATGTTTTGAGATGCCTCAAACCATAACTAAATCTACGCCACTTTTTTACGCTCAAAGCATTACTAAGGTGTATGACAAAAGAAACTGCATGGAAATGGATAGATGAAAATAAAGATCGTTTGACCGCGATCAGTGATAAGATCTGGGGATACGCTGAACTAGGATTAATGGAGACTCGCTCAAGCAAGCTTCTCTCAGACACTCTTGAAAGCCACGGGTTCAGGGTTGAACGAGGCGTAGCAGGAATGCCCACAGCGTTTATCGCAACATATGGGAAAACAAAGCCCGTTATCGGTGTAATGGGTGAGTTTGATGCGTTACCCGGCATCAGCAACAAGCCTGTGCCACATAAGGAGTGGCTCGTTGAGGATGGTCCCGGTCATGGCTGTGGTCACCACATCCACGGGACAAGTGGTACGGCTGCGGCGATAGCAATCAGGTACTGGCTTGAGGAAACCGGTCATAAAGGGTCTGTGAAGTTTTTCGGTACTCCTGCTGAGGAGAACTTTATGGGTAAGGTGTATATGGCAAGAGCTGGGCTCTTCGACGATGTTGAGATGTGTATGAGTCATCACCCTGACTCCATTAACGCGGCTAGCATGGGGAGCAGCACAGCTGTCAATAACGTCAAGTTCGAGTTCTTCGGGAAGACCGCTCACGCGGCTGGCAGCCCTGAACAGGGTAGGAGCGCCCTTGATGGCGTTGAACTCATGAATATCGGTGTCAACTATCTCAGGGAGCATGTGATTCAGGAGGCGCGTTTTCACTATGTTATTGAGGAGGGTGGGGGTCAACCCAACGTAGTGCCTGATTATGCGCGGTCTTGGTATTACATACGGGCACCTGAGAAGGACCAGTTGGAAGCGATCTATAAACGGATCATCAAGATAGCTGAGGGAGCCGCGATGATGACCGAGACACAGCTTAAAGTAGACTTCATTAGCGGTCTCTACAACCTGATCCCAAACAAGGTTATCTGTGAAACCCTCACGGAGAACATGAACAAGATAGGGGCACCCCAGTTCAGTAAAGAGGAGAAGGCTTTCGCAGCCGAGATCAGCAAGACGGTTTCACGTGAATCCAAACTTGAAGACCTACGGCGTCAGAAGGTGCCCGACTACATGAAGTACGCTGATCTGGATATGGCGGAAGATATACTTCCTGTTTTTGGTGAGGACTACTGCGCCGCTGGAAGCACCGATGTAGGTGACATCAGCTGGATTACCCCAACGGTGGAGATGCAATCCGCCATGTATCCTCTTGGCAGTCCCGCCCATAGCTGGCAGTGGACATGCATGGGCAAACAGAGTAGCAGCCACAAGATGCTAGTCTTCACAGCAAAGACTATGGCAGGTACAGGTATTGACTTCATCACTAAACCCGAGCTTCTTCAGAAGGCGAAGGATGAACACAAACAGAGGCTTGGAAAACGCAAATATGTCTCACCAATCCCTGCTGAGATTCAGCCTCCTCTAGCCATGGCAGCGGCAAACTGGGAGAAAAACAAGGGTAAACAATAATCCCTCTTTATTTTGGGGTCAGGCAATCAATATACTTTCTATCCAATTTTTGAGACATGGATTGAGACAAGTAAATAGACTGTAGAATCATAACTTTCTCTGCGCCACTTTTTTACATCCCTGAGTCATTTCTCTGGTATGCACAAGGATAAGGCATGGAAATGGATCGATGAACACAAGCAAGAGTTCATCGATGTAGCAGACAAGGTCTGGCACTACGCCGAGCTAGGTCTCGTCGAGTCAAAATCAAGCAAACTAATCGCTGACAAGCTAAAAGAGCATGGCTTCAAGGTCACCTATGGTGTCGCCGGAATGCCTACAGCTATCTACGCGGAGTGGGGTAAAGGCAAACCATGGATCGGGTGTCAAGGAGAGTTTGATGCCCTACCCGGTCTCAGCAACAAAATAGTTCCAGAACAAGACCCATTGGTTCCAGGGGCACCTGGTCACGGCTGTGGCCATAATATTCATGGAGCAACCGCGTTAGCCGCTGTTATAGCTCTCAGGTATGTGATGGAGAAAGAAAAAATACCGGGAACCATCAAGTTCTTTGGTACTCCCGCTGAGGAGAATTACGCTGGAAAGGTATTCATGGCGAGGGATGGGCTTTATGATGGCTTGGATGCGTGTCTTGGCCATCACCCCGGAAGCATGAACACAGCTGGTCTCAACAGCAGCACAGCTGTTAACGGTGTAAAATTTATCTATCATGGTAAGACAGCGCACGCTGCTGGTAACCCTGAGATGGGTAGAAGTGCACTTGATGCTATAGAGTTGATGAATGTTGGCGTAAACTTCCTCAGAGAGCACGTTATCCAAGAGGCACGTATTCATTACGTTATCGAGGAGGGCGGCGGGCAGCCCAACGTTGTACCCGATTATGCCCGTAGCTGGTATTACATCAGAGCGCCTGAGAGGACACAGCTTGACCCCATCTATAAACGGATAGTGAAGATCGCTGAGGGTGCTGCATTGATGACTGAGACTGAGCTTGAGATTCAGTTCATCGACGCATTGTACAATATTATCCCAAACAAGACCATCGCAGAGCTAGTTGTCGCCAACATGAAAGAGATCGGAGCACCTACCTATACAAAAGAAGAGTTAGCCTTCGCAGCAAAGATCGCTAGCAACTTCGATAAGGAGGCGAAAATGGACGCCCTGAAGAAACGCAAGATTCCAGACTACAAAAAGTACAGGGATATAGACTTAGTGACAGATATCATCGATCCCCTAGGAGAAGGTGAGACCATGGCAGGCAGCACAGATGTTGGTGACATATCCTGGATCACACCCACCGTTGAGTTCGGTACAACAACCATGGTGCTTGGAGCACCGGGTCACAGCTGGGCTGTTGTTGCCTGTGCAGGCAGCAGTATTGGGCATAAGAGTCTAGTATTCGCGGCTAAGACCATGGCTGGGGCAGCTTTGGAACTGATGACTGATGAGGCGCTTCGTAAGAAAGCCAAGGCTGAGCATCTTGAACGTCTCGATGGGCGAACATATAAGACGCCTCTCCCTGAGGGGCTTGAGGTTCCCCTTGCAATAGCTGAGGCGAACTGGGAGAAGACTCCGAAGCAGTAGGAGTTTTTCTCCTTTTTTCTGTTTTCAGTCAAATAACTCGTATTTGAGGTCGGCTAGTATTTCCAGACTCTCGCTATTGTATTCTGTATAGTTTATCGGGTATGTGTTGAACCTGAGGCTGTTTTTTAGTTGTTCTCCTAGTTTTTTACCCTGCTGGCTCATCTGATTGTTTAGCTCTACTAGGACGAATCTGCCTCCGATTATCAGTGAGATGAGTATCATGAATAGCCCTAACGCGTTGAAGGAGATGATGGACCATATGATTCCTGTTTTGAGGTCTATGTTGAATATTCTTGTATAGGCGTAGCCGATGAAGGGGTGAATTAAGAGTTCATCCGGTGTTGGAACTACTATGAAGACTCCGGACATCATCAGTGTTAATGCGAGGGGTAACCTTCTATTCACGATATTTTCTATGATTTGTTTTGATTAACTCGATTGTGGTTTCGCAGCAGGTTTTTGTGCTCTTCATGTGCAGAGTTATGGTAATAGCCTATATCTGAGATGCGTTGATTTGCGTGTTTTCTGTGTTTTTTTGGTTTCAAATGGTTACTCTCAATGTGTGATAATAACTAGTTTTATGCAAAAAAACCGTCACCAATTACGCTCTTATCTAAATCTCACCCAAACTTGTAATCAATAATGCGTCTTTCAGCCAACAACAAACAGAGACATTGTCACAAACGTATGAGACATTACGTAACAAGACGCGACTTAACACCGATGATGTAAAACAGACCACGTGAAAAACACGGTGCACTACAAAGATTAAAAGCAAAAATAAAAAGAAGCCAAGCCTCAGCGAGACTTCCCTCAATATGAACCGAAACTACTTCCAGACCTTCCCAGTGAGCTTCAAACCATTCAATCCTATGATTTTCTGTGTCTCGGCGTCACTGTACCCGTGTTTGATCATCCACCGGCATACATTCTGAAGACACTCACTTGGGTTCTCCATCCCTCGCACATACTTTAGCTCCTTGAGTTGCCCAATATTCATATCGATACCGAGGAACTTGCTCTCACCAGCCTTGCCGGGTCTTTGGTAGTGTCCCAGCCCGAGTCTACTGTTCTGCTCCATGTTTGTGAGATATAGCCCAACGTGGTCCCCGTAGTTAGTGTCTGGTCCACAGCCAACGTGGTCAATGCCTATGAGGTCTATGCAATACTCGATATGTTCCATATAGCTATCGATGCTGTGCAGCGGATGCTTCTCAGTGACTGTGAGGTTTGGCGCCGCCTCAATGCCCATCACTCCGTCTTTCTCACCGAGTGCCTGTATCACCTCGTCAGGGAACATCCGAGTGGTAGGGGTTAGCGCCCTTGCTCCCGCGTGGCTGATGATGATGGGGTCCTTGCTGAGCTCGATGGTCTCTAGGGCTGTCTGGTCGCTGGTGTGACTGACATCAACGATGAAGCCAAGCTTGTTCATACGGACCAGCGCATCGTAGCCGAAGTCGGTCAAGCCTCCATCGAGGTGTTCCTTGAGTCCGCTTCCCAGCATATTGGATTCACTGTAGTTTACTCCGATGCTTCTGACGCCTAACCCGTAGAGGATGTCCAGTCTATCCACCTCATTCTCGATGCAGCTCGCCGACTCCAGCACTGCCACCCAAGCCACCTTGCCATGCTTGCGGGCGTAATCGATATCATCTGCACGTTTACAGTGGATGAGCATGTCCTGGTGTGCGATATCGCAGAGCCTCATGCCTATGTCGTGGATTGTGCTGTTCCAGTCCCACCCATGTTTGGTGTTTATGAAACTTGATCCATCCATCATGTTATCGAACACACAGTCCAACCCACTCATAGCGAGAGCCTCATATGCGATGAAGTTCTTGCCCTCCTTGTCGCATTCCCTGATATCGTATGGGTTCTCTGTGCTGATATCCGGGTGAGCGTGGAGATCCATGACCACCGATTTGGTCATCAGCTCCGTGAATCGCTCCTCCTCGGATTTGCTGAGGGGTACGGGCTCCCACCACTCAGAGATTATGGCTTTTCGTAGCTTGAACTCCTTGTAGTCTCGTCCGGGTTCAAGGTACTGATAGGGTTTGTATCCATCATACTGTTTGTTCCTTCCCAATGCAATCAAAGAAAAAATGATTCAACTAGATATTTAACAAGACTCTTTTATACGCAGAACACAGAGATTTCTTGATTCTTATGTCAGACGTAAAGATAACAGTAGTAGCCAAGCTGCAACCCGGGGCGATTTTCGATGAGCTCGCCGCGAAAAACGTAAAACCAATCTGCGACGCAGTCGAGACAGGTAAAACCTATCTCAGCAAGGACCTCAAGATGCCTGACGGATTCTGCGCATGGGCATGGGCTGATATCCAACGAGATGTAGCGCACCTAGCCTTGGGCGGAGACTTCCGCTGGATCAACAAACCAGGAAGCATGGTGAGCTGCTGCACAGACGGATTACGCCCAGTGGTCTTCAAACTCGAAAGAGTCGAGTAAGGGGGGGGGGGTAACCCGAAAAACGTGAAACCAGCCCCATTTTCTTTAAAACAGCCATAAAACCGCTTATTTTCAATCATGATCAGTGTAAAAAACTGGTAGAGTAACCCCAGTCGTCTCGTGGGTTATTCGTTGAGTGACACCCTGAACCGGTACATGAATACCTAGTTTCATGGCAGTCAATGCAGTCTAGACACTCTTCTCCTCTAGGATAATGATTCTCGACACTCGAGTGCCTATAGGTTAACGTCAAGTGGCATTAGTCTTTTTAGAGCTTAGCTAGTAGAGGGATTAGATTCCCAGTTTCCTGAAGTAATTGGTAACCGAGTTTCTGATCTCTTCCTCAGATATGGCTCCTCTTGAACTAGCAGTCTCGAATATTCTGGATGGTATGCGGAGTTTCTCAGGATCGAATCCTTCACGTATCTTGAAGCGGTTCTTCTCTTTGAGTATCTCATAACCGAGCCATTGAAGCTCATCTACCTCAACATGATATCCAGCAACATCAAGAACCTGTTTCACTGTCTCAGGATCATAAATGCCTCTCGCGAAGAAACACACCACGAGACTACTGAGTATCTGACGCCAAGCCTCCTCATCAAGCAGCTTCTTCACAGCCTCCTCATCACTGATACCTCCACTCTTCAAAGCGGACTGATCGATGCTATAGCCACCCCCATCAAGGTGACTGTGACGAGACCCCACGAGGTGACTTATATGCGCCACTGGACCCGTGTGATACCCGGGCATCTCGTTACCTCCAAAAGCAAGGGCGAAATCAGCGCCACCATACCTCTGAGAAGCCACATCGACTCCCGATGCAAGACAATCATACAACTCGTTTTTCTTCTTGACGATATTCTCGATACCATCGAGATATGTATCAACGTCTCCCCAACTGTACTTGAGCCCCATCGTCTCCTCTCGTGAAACCAGCCCCTTCTCCTGAGCCTCCGTCACCCAGGCGAGAACTACACCTGTACTCATGGCGTCCAGTCCATAGATCTCAACCTTATCGATGAGCTTGAGCATCCCCTCCACATCAAATACGCCCAGCATCGAGCCGAGGCTGTAGATGAGCTCATAATCATAGGGGATCATGGTGGTCTTGTAGAAGAATAGCTCCTTCTCATAGGGCTCCCTTAACGCCGCGATGTGAATACAAGCCACTGGGCAGTGGGCGCAGGCGACTCGGCGACCAAGGTATTTCTCAGCAAGATGTTCGCCGGAGATATTCTCCGCCTCCGGGCTAGATGCTTCCTTTAGGTTCCGTGTGGGTAATCCCTTCACGAGGTTCAGTGGCATGATGTTCGCCGCTGTACCATAGTCGTGGTATTTCTTCATCAGGGGCGACTCGACGGCTTTCCTGTATATCTCATCATATGTCTTCCTGTACTGGTTGCTATCACTTACATCAACGCTGCCATTGCCCCCGACACATATCGCCTTCAGTTTCTTACTTCCGAAGACCGCGCCCAGTCCTAGACGACCAAAATGCCTGTAGGTCTCCGTTGTAACACAGGCATACTTTACCAGCTGTTCTCCTGCTCCGCCGATCCGCATGATGGTTCTGATTCCACTGCCCTTCTCCAGCTCCCTGATGATTCTGCCGACGGTTATGCTGTTGACTATACCCCATATACCAGATGCGTCCCTGAATCGCACATCACCGTTGTTTATCGACAAGTAAACGGGTGTCTCGCTGACTCCCTTGATCACGATAGCCCCATAGCCCGCTGAACGGATACTAACAGCGCTTCTCCCCCCCGCGTGACTCTCACCCAGATTACCCGTCAGGGGCGATTTGAACATCGCAACCGTCTTTGAGGCGAGGGGATACAGCCCCACCAAAGGCCCAACGGCGAATACAATAGGGTTATCCGGTCCAAGAGGATCAGCCCCCTCTGGACAGTTATCCTCCAGCAACTTGATGGCTACCCCTGCTCCTCCAATATATTTTTCGAAGAGATCGCTCCTATCCTCAAACTTGAAGCTCCTGTCTGAGAGATTGATCGTCAAGACCCTTGATAGCCTATTCACTGCACTACCTCCCTCATCTCTAGAACCTCGTGGGGGCAATACGTGACACAGTAACCACAGTGAACACAAATATCCGGTTTATTTCTCTCACTATCCCAGAATATCGCCCCCATAGGGCAAGCCTCTAAACATGAACCACAGCCAATACACTTACTTGAGTCCAGCAGGACCCCTCCGCCCTTTCGAAGTGAAAGAGCTTCAACTGGGCAAACCTTCTGACAAGGAGGATCAACACATGCCCTGCACACTATTACTACGAATCCCCGCTCCACTCCGCCGGTTGAACGAACCCTGATCGCTGACTTGGCCAAGCCCCCGGAACCATATCTGCGATTGCATGCGAACATGCATAGCTGGCAGCCGACGCATCGCTCGGAGTCGACCACCATGATATTTTTCATGTGTCAAGAAAACGATGATGATTAGATAAACACATCGAAAAACTATATAAAAGTAAAAATTAGAGGGGTTTAAGGAACCGTTGGGGGAGCCTGTGGGGGCAGATTCTTCACATATCTCTCTAATCTGTCACAGACTTCCTTCAGGTCTTCTATTGGTCTGACCAACGCGAACCTGATGTGACCCTCACCACTTGGACCGTATCCTGAGCCTGGTGCACAGCGGACCTTTTCCTTCTGGAAGAACTCCATTGCGAACTTCATGCTTGGGATGCCATAGCTGCTGATGTCTGGGAAGAGGTAGAACGCTCCCTCTGGTTTGGCGCACTTGATTCCAGGAATCTTGTTGAGCCTATCAGTCATGTAGTTGATCCTCTTCTCATACTCTGTCCTCATACTCTTTACGAAGTCCCATCCCTCCCCCAGTGCCTTAACGGCTGCCTTCTGGAATGGAACGGGTACACTGCATATACCCACTGGTACAGCTGCGAGTGCCTTCATAAGTTCAGGACCAGAGATAATGTAGCCTGCACGACAACCTGTCCAAGCGAAGGTCTTGCTGAAGCTCATCAAGACAATTGTTCTCTCCCACATACCGGGCAAATCAATGATGGTCTCATGCTTCTTTCCACCCCAAATGAACTCGGTGTAGATTTCATCACTAATGGCGAGAATATCATGCTTTACGCAGATCTCAGCCAGCTTCTTCAACTCATCCTTGGTCCATACTGTACCAGTTGGGTTATCTGGTGTACAGAACAGGATAGCCTTGGTTTTTGGCGTGATAGCTGCCTCGATGTTTGCAAAGTCGGGTCTGAAGATACCGTTCTTGTCTTTTGTCTGCTTCGCCCTCGTCATCTTTGCGCCGAAGTAGGCGATAGGAGTATTATAGCCCGTGTAGGCTGGGTCCAGAACAAGTAGTTCCTCACCTGGGTTCAGAATGGCTGCAAACGCCTGGAAGATAGCCTGGCTGCCTCCACTGGTGATGAGCACCTGTGTCTTTGGATCGATATCGACTCCGTACTTTTTGTAGTACTTTGCGATGGCTTCCTTAAAATCAGGCTCGCCTGTGAAGCTGTAGTGGGTCTCCCCAGCTTTCATAGCCTCATAGACTGCCTTATTTATGAACTCGGGTTGATTGAAGTCAGGGTCGCCTGCGCCGAGGTTTATCATGCCCTCGATTGGACCAACAGATGCGCGGGTGCTGCTGCCAGCTTGGGCCATCAGTGCGGCGACTTCTTTCTTCGCATACTTTTCAATTCCCATTTTAATCACGAATCTCATAATTTACTCAGGCTATGTATAAAACGTCTTCGATCATACGATAATTAGTAAAAATATGGGAAAAAAACGCCCGCTTTGGCAAAAAAAAGCTAACCTATCAAGGCGTTAAACAGCAGCTTAAACGTGGATTCGGGCTGGGCACGCATCTGTGGCTGGAAACCGTACAGTATTACACGCCCCTTTCCCTTCTTCGCCTCAATCATGGCTGCTTTATTGCTAAGATACTCCTCGCCTGTGAGCCAGCCACTCTCCATGATGTGTTTCTCAGGGTAACTCAAGACTACCTTGTAGTCATCGTTGTTGACTCGGGGCTTTACGCTGAAAGCGGGGTGATGCCTGAATATTATTAATAGGTCCTCTTGTACGCCCCATGATAGTGGGTGATCCTTGTTCACCTTCACATGCAGTGTGCTACCCGGACACACAAAGTCAGTGTTCTTCACATCCTTCAAGACGTTCTTTACTGGAAGCTCCAGCTTCTCGATGGCGAAGTTGCTGCTCTCACCGAAGCATAGGAGTGTACCTCCTTCCTCGACGAATTCCTTGAGCTTTTCTACTCCTTCATCGCCGAAGCCGCTTCTGTACTCCTCGGGGTAGTTGGGTAATGTGAATCCGTCACCCCACTGCTTCTCATAGTATTCCTCGATCTTCTCTCCTAGGAGCATCTCTTTCGCGTCGCTGGGTAGAATTATCACATCGTATTTTGATGCGAGTCTTCCACGCTGTATATCCTTATCCATGATGGTTCTGTAGCGGAATCTGTACTGCTCAAGCAGCCACCTTGTCCAGCCCTCATCTGCGTTACCACCATAATAGCGCTGATAGACGCCGATCTTCTGCATCTTCACTGGCTTCGACTTGAGAGCAGGTGGAGCGGGGATGAAAACAATGTGGCACCGTTTACTGATCTTATCCAACTCGGTTTCGATGTCATTCTGTTTCGGCACATAGAAGCTTCCAGCTCTGAAGACCTTCTCCTCAGTCTTCACGCTCTCAAGAACCTTGTGAACCGTGATGTCTTTCCTCAATAATCTGTTTACGCCTAGGAAGCTCTCATTGACACTGCCGTCAAGCAGCCAACCGTTGGGTGCCTTATCAGCTACTTCTCCACGAGGATACCTGATGCTTGAAAGGACCTCGAATGCCCCCTCAAACGGCTTCTCCACCTCATGCATCCTTACCCCCATGAACTCCGCGATGGTGTAGGTTGATAGATCATATGGAACAACAGGCGTCCCATCCGAGTATTTGCTGAAAGCCCCAAGATGATAGAAGGTTCTCTTCAGCAAACTCACAATATATGGTCTGCAGTGCTGACCCGCGAACACCAAATAGGTTCCACGGGGATACGCTACTCCATCCGCCGTGAACTCCCGCTGGCTTCGGCTTACCTCTACCCCCATGTTCATGAGGATCTGCATCAGCTTGTACTGGACCAGTTCATCATGCTGCACCGGCTTAATGATGAAAGCATAAGGAGCCTCTTCTTCTCCCTTCTTAATCGCGTTAGATGCCTTCTGGTACATGTTCCTGAGTATCATTGGCTTAAACTTGGATGCAGCCAAAAGGGTTCCATAGGCGCTTATCTTCTGCTGCTCCACGATGTCCCTGAGCCTCCACCATCCTCCCTTCCAAGGATGCGGGAAACCCATCTGGGCACGGTACTCGGGTCTTCCACGTTTACTGCCCTTCAGTTGATGATAGTGAACATATATGGGCGTGGCTAGCTTGGCGCTCGCGGACTCCGTCAGCATACCGCAGATATTGTGCCAGCATGGCACATAGTTGAATGTGGGCATGAACTCACCGGGATAGGTAGCCATCGACTCGATGCCATGTTTTGCCTCCTTCTCCAGCATCACATGGGTTAAGCCACCGTAGAGCTCCTGCTCTGTCCATACAAGTGGATCTACCTTGTCATCGATGGGGTTGGCGAAGGGCGCAATATAGAAACGTGCACCATAGCTACCCATGTGATGGAAGTCTATGTATGCCTGAGGACTCCAGTCAAGATACATGACCTTAGAGACCATCTGGCTCTCCACCATATTGTTATGGATAGCGTCTCTGTTGTTATCGTGCCCAGTGTACCTGTGGTAGAGCCAAGGCGGACTGCAGCCCTCAAACTCAGTGCCCATATACTTCTCGTAGAACTCAGTGACCATGATCTGCCCATCGGGGTTAAAGCAGGGAAACATCAACAAGACGGTGTTTTCAAGTATCTCCCTGTTCTCTGGTAGACTGATCAGTTCCCATGCTAGCTCAGGGGCCATCTGTGTTCCACCCACTTCCGTCGCGTGGATACTCATGCTCATGGAGACCACCGATATCCCGCTCTCGATTATCTTATTGATCTCTTCATCGGGTACACCCTTTGGATGCGCCAGCTTCCGGCTATTTACACGGATCTCTTCGAGCTGCGCCATATTCTTCTCAGATGTTATTATTGCGAGGAGGAAGGGGTTACCCTCAGTGCTCTTTCCAAGCTCCTCGACCTTAATCATCGGGGATTTATTGAGTTCCCAGAAATATTCAACAATCTTATTCCAGTGAGCCAGCTTCCTATCGGCTCCAAGGCGGTAACCGAAAAACTCCTCTGGCTTTAGTATATTAACTGACATTAATGGAAAAACATCAAATAGCTATAAAAAATCATGGATCAACTCATGGAAAAGCATATAAAAGTGTAAGTTTTTGAGGAAAAATCATGAAAAGGCTAACCATGACACCCTGATGGTGTTATATCCCGCTTGAGCCTATGTTTATTGATATTTATGGCTCCCCATCCTGTAAAACCAAGAGATCTGAGAAGATTCGTCTTTATCTCTGATCCCCAGACGAGCCCAGACGGCTCAAAGATAGCCTACGTGCATACCTCAATAGACTATGAGAAGAACGACTATGTGAAGCACATATGGATTCACGATGTAGATACCAGTCGTGATATCCAGTTCACCTTTGGTGATGGTAAGGACAGCAATCCCCGCTGGGGACCATCGGGGAACAAGCTACTCTTTTTATCTAGTGGCCGTGAAACCGATAAGAAAACCGAGCTCTTCGTAATATACGCTTCAGGGGGTGAGGCTCATAAGGTCGCTGAGCTTGAGACCGGGGTATCTAATCCCATATGGAGCCCCGATGAGAAGACAGTCCTCTTCAGCAGCAGGACGTGGGAGCAGAAGAAGCCAGACACGGATGTTGTAGTGGTGAACCGCCTCTGGTTCAAGCTAAACGGGGTGGGCATGTTCGCTGGCAAACGAAATCACCTCTTCACTGTGAAGTCGACTGGTGGGAAGCCGAGACAGGTCACCAGAGGCGAGTTTGATGTAGGCGCCTATGCTTGGAGCCCAATCGGAAAGGAGATAGCCTACGTCACCAACAAGGAGCCGGATCAGGATACCAGCCACATCAGGGACATCTATGTGATGCCCGCGAAGGGCGGGGAAGCCCAGAAGATCACAGATGGAATTCACGAGATCAGTAAC
>CAYUTB010000009.1:0-4726 GCA_964447425.1 uncultured Candidatus Bathyarchaeia archaeon | reverse complement strand
AGCAGCGTCTACAAGGTCAACCTAGATTCTAGGAAGGTCGAGCAAATCACAGCTGGGGTAAGCGTTGATGGCTTCAGCTACTCCTCTGATTTCCGTGTTCTTGCGTATAACGCCATGACCGCCACAGAGCCATTTGAGCTGTATGTTGGTGGGAGGAAGGTCACATGGTTCAATGATAAACACCTCAAATCCCTGTGGCTCAGTAAACCCGAGCAGTACACTTGGGTGAATGAGAAGGCTGAATCAATCGATGGCTGGGTGATGAAGCCCATCGGCTTCAAGGAAGGCGAAAAATACCCGACCATCCTCCAGATACACGGTGGACCCTTAGCCATCTATGGGGACGGCGTCTATCAGGAGTTCCAGCTGCTAACCTCGGCGGGCTATGTGGTGATCTACACTAATCCTCGTGGGAGCGGTGGCTATGGTGAGGAATACGCGTCGGCTCTGAATGGCAGATATGGCACAGTGGACCATAGGGATGTGATGGATTTCACCCGCGACGCCATCAAACGATTCAGTTTCATAGACGCGGATCGTCTCGGGGTCACTGGTGGAAGCTACGGTGGCTACCTCACCAACTGGATAATCACCCAGACGGACCAGTTCAAGGCAGCCGTTGCCTGCAGGAGCACATGCGACAGGTACAGCCATCATGGGTACAGCGATTTCGGCTTCAAGCACGGTGAATCAGGCAACATGGGGTATCCGTGGAGAGACGAGGAGAAGCTGTTAGCCCAGAGCCCCTTGCGTTACGCGGAGAACGTGGTGACCCCGACCCTGTTCATTCACAGCGAGAACGATTTGAGGTGCCCAATTCAGCAGGCTGAGGAGTTCTTCGTCGCGTTGATGGAGCGTGGGGTGGACACTGAGCTTGTGCGGTTCCCCGATGAGAACCATGAGCTAAGCCGCAGTGGCAAGCCCAAACACAGGGAGGAGCGGTTCCATCACATCCTCAGATGGTTCGACAAGTACCTAAAAACAGTTTAACCCTCTATCCTTGATTGAGTCTGTACCCTTTGGGCTCCACATAACCCCCCAGTACCTCTGCCAGTAGCTTAGCCACATGAATAGTGGTACCATCCTCAAGGTATGGACCCATTATCTGCACTCCGACTGGTAACCCGCTTGATGTAAACCCAACTGGGGCTACTGTGCTTGGTAAGCCCGTTATCGAGCTGAATGTCATCCAGAACAACTGATCCATATACCGTCGGGGTCCATCGGGGGTCATTATCGTCCGCCCAGTCATGGGGTCACTGTGATCATGGGGAAAAGCACCTGTATAGTCAACGGGCATCAGGAAGACATCAATGTCCTCAAAATATCTCTGCCAGATCACCCTAGACGCGATACGCCTTTCCTCAAACTCGATGTGATGCTTATAGGGAGCGGTCCAGACCCACGCCATGAGCCCAGCGTCATCAACATCACGGCGTAGAGCCAGCCTCCTCGTCTCCTCAAGCTCATCCTCCTTTAACTGAGCCGCCTTATCCGCGTAACGCAGAAGCTTGAAGAGGTGAAACTGCTCAGCTGGGTCAACCCCATCAGGCCAACCCTCAACCAATTCAACGCCAGCATCCCCTAGTCCATCAACCAATCCCTGCAGGACACCTTGCACCTCCCTCGTTAATGGGCAAAGAGGCTCATCTACCACGTACCCTATCTTGTATTCCCTGAGTCTCTGGTGCCTTGGCTCTGGTAGTCTCCACTCATATGCCCTGGACTCAAAATCATCTGGACCCCCGATAACCTCCATCGCGAGCAACAAGTCCTCGGGGCTCCTAGCCAGAGGACCCGGTGTAGACATCCTCGAAGCCGGGCGGTGAACGCCATTCAATGAACCCGGAACGCTGCCCCTCAGAGGCACTGTACCGATACTGGGGCGATGTCCATATACCCCGCAGAAGTGAGCGGGGACACGTATCGAGCCAGCGAAATCACTGCCAACACTGAGAAAGCTTAAACCAGCTGCCAACGAGGCGGCGCAGCCCCCCGAGGAACCCCCGGGGGTGACATTATGGTTCCATGGATTCACCGTTGTACCATATACATCGTTGTAGCTCTGCCAGTCAGCCGCTAACATCGGCACATTTGTATGCCCCAGAATAACGGCTCCAGCGTCCAGCAGCCTCTGTACGACTAACGCGTTCCCCACAGGGATATGATCAGCGTACTCCGGTGAGCCACAGGTAGTTGCCACACCCTTGATCTCGTAATGATCCTTGACTGTGCAGGGGACGCCATGCAGCGGACCCCAGATTACCCCCTTTGATATCGCCGTATCCGCCTCCTTTGCTCTAGTTAACGCCTGTTCATTCATGAGTGAGACTATGGAGTTGACCTCGGGGTTAAACCGTTGAATCCTCCTAAGCATATGCTCGGTCAACTGGACGCTGGTAACGTCTCCGCTGCGTACGCCTCCGCGGCTTCTGCTGCTGAGCTGAAAGCCAGTGTGTCCAGGTCTATTCTGGGGCTCATACTAAACTATCAATTAGCCCACTTGGTATATGTGAATATTCAGCCCGATTCCAATGATTTTTAATCCATCACATATCTGAGAATACGAATATCATTGATACTCCTCAGCCCAGAGAAATGCCAAGGATGCCGCATCTGCGAGGCAGCCTGCGGCTTCCATCACACAGAGCACAAGGCATTCGACCCATCACGATCCAGCACTCACATCAGCAGAGACAACGACACAGCGGTAATCACCATGAGCATAGACAGCACATGCGACCTCTGCGCAGACGAGGAGACGCCATTGTGCGTGAAATACTGCGCATATGAGGCGAGGGGAGTAAAACCATGAAGCCCCACGGATACGGGGGGAGAATCCTCCGCGTGGACCTCACCACGGGCAAGCTCCACGAGGAGCCGACGGAGAAATACCTTAACTGGGTCGGTGGAAGAGGCATCAACGAGTGGATACTCTTCAACGAGTTGCCTGTTGAGGCAAAACCCCTTGATCCCGAGAACATATTCACCATCGGGGTAGGGCCCCTCGTTGGAACCCTCTCACCCTTCTGTAGCAGGGTAAGCGTGGATACAAAGAACGCCTTCACAGGAGGAGTAGGCTCAGCCAACTGCGGAGGACACTTCGGGGCAGAGATGAAGTACGCAGGCTACGATAACCTAGTATTCACAGGTAGATCACCTGAACCAGTCTACCTTTGGCTCAGTGATGGAAAAGCGGAGCTACGAGACGCATCGGAGCTGTGGGGTAAGACCACATGGGACACCGAACGAGCCATCAGGCAGCGAGAGCGAGACAACGAGGTAAGGGTAATCGGCATCGGACCCGCAGGCGAGAACCAGGTAAGGTCAGCCTGCGTCATCTCAGAAAGAGCCAAGGCAGCCGGCGGGAGCGGAGTAGGCGCCGTAATGGGCAGCAAGAACCTGAAAGCAGTAGCGGCGAGGGGAAGCCTACCCATAACAGTTGCAGAGCCTACGCGTTTCATAGAAGCAGTGGACGCAGCCCGAGCCAAGATCGAGACATTCCCCAAGGCAAAGCTCTACCGTAAAGACGGATACTATGGCGTTGAGAGCTATTACGGTAGTCCAGCTTGGGAAGCCGGCTTCAGACCCGTAAGAAACGGACAGGACGGGTACTGGGAACCAGAGAAGATGAAAAAAGTAGCGGGAGACACTATAAAGCAGTACCGTGAGAAGATCCTCGCATGCTATGGATGCCCCGTGGGCTGCATGCCATGGATGAATGTACCCGATGGTCCATACAGTATCGAGGGCGAGGGATGGTGGAATAACAGCAGCAACAGCTTCTGCACAAGGGTAGACTGCAGTAACCCCGAGGCAGCCATAAAGGCACACCTCTTGACAAATCAGCTTGGACTGGACGGTGATAATGCCTCGGTGGTAATCGCTTGGGCATTCGAGGCATACGAGAAAGGATTGTTGACCACTGATGACACCGATGGGTTGGAGCTCACATGGGGAAACCATGACGCGGTACTGGCGTTGATCCATAAACTAGCCCACCGCGAGGGCTTCGGGGACTTCCTCGCAGACGGCGTCAAGGCAGCAGCCGAGAAACTAGGAGGAGGCTCAGAGGACTACGCCATCCATATAAAGGGACAGGACAGCGTGGACGGTGTACGGATCAGCAAGGGCTGGGGATTCGGCGTAGTAACGAGCCCCGCGGCGGGCAGGCACCTCCGGGGAGCCACCCACAGTTTCAGCCCGGAGAAGTTCCGGTCATGGGAGAAGGTGCCCTATAGTGTACATATGCAGGAGCAGTTCAAGGGAATACTGGACATGACGGGCACATGTCTATACAATAATGGAATGTTAAGCTGGGAGACCGAGATCACGCCAAGGTCAGCCGAATATGTAGCTGAATTAGCCTCAGCCCTAACGGGCATGGATCTTAACTATGAACGGTTCACACGCATCGGGAAACGCCTGCACAACATAGAGAAAGCCATCAACACCCTCCACGGCGGATTCTCACGCAGAGACGACTACCCGCCCAAACGGTACTGGGATGAACCGGTGAAAACCGGTCCATACCGGGGGGAGCACATCGACCACGGGAAATGGGAGAAAGCACTTGACGAGTACTACAGGCTTCATGACTGGGACCCTGTGACTGGCATGCAGACACGGAACGGTTTGGAGGAGTTGGGGCTCAAAGATGTAGCCGATCGGCTTATGGCTGCTGGATTACTCAAATAATTTTTACACTCGCCGTGCATTCATCAGG
>CAYUTB010000008.1:0-30396 GCA_964447425.1 uncultured Candidatus Bathyarchaeia archaeon | reverse complement strand
AACTCCACATCCCATCCAACATCAAGGAAAAATCAGCAGTAATCTACCGCAAAGCACTAGACCAAGGACTGGTAAGAGGCAGAAGCATCAGCGCCATCACAGCCGCAAGCCTATACGCCGCATGCAGGATGACCCAGACCCCGAGAACCCTGCGAGAGATAAGCCACCAGAGCCCCATAGACAAGAAAGACATCGCAAGATGCTACAGGCTTATGCTCAGGGAGCTGGACATTCAGATGCCCAAACCAGACGCCCAGCTAAGGGTGCCAAAGATAGCAGCCAAAGTAGGCGTAGGTGAACGAACCCAGCAGCAGGCAGTTGAGATACTCAGAGAAGCCGCCAAACTCAAGACCACGGCCGGTAAAGACCCCATGGGGTTAGCCGCAGCTGCCCTCTACATCGCATGCGTAATGTGTGACGAGAAGCGAACCCAGAAAATGATAGCCGACGCAGCTGGGGTGACAGAGGTCACCATAAGAAACAGATACAAGGGACTCAAAGAAGCCCTTGAACTAGAGATATAATACCACACTTTTCTCCATAACTATTAACCTAAATATTACAAGAATACACCAATAATAGGCTGAACCATTTGCCGAAAACCGATAAAACCCTCATCCTATGCATCGACGGCGACAACGACATAGGTATAAAGGCAAAGGTCGTCACCCCCATCGTCGGTCGGCAAACCAACCTAGAGTCCGCCACAATATTAGCGGTCTCAGACCCCGAAGAAGCAGATGCAAACGCCATGTTTGGCGCCATCAAACTCTATGACCAACTCTTGGGGCAATACCCTGATGAGTCTTTTGAGGTAGCCACCATAGCCGGATCAAGTATGGGTGGCGTCGAGGCGGACCGCAAGATGGTCAAAGAGCTCTCAGAGGTTCTCAAAGCCTACAAAGCCAACGGAGTTATACTGGTTACAGATGGCTTCTCGGACGAGGAACTGGTACCGATAATCCAGAGCAGAATACCCATCACAAGCATACACCACGTCGTGGTAAAACACAGCGAACGCATAGAGGAAACATACGCTGTAATATTCCGATACATGAAAATGCTCATCGAAGACCCCTACTACAGCAAAGTCAGCCTAGGAGTCCCAGGGATACTCCTCTTGATATTCGGGTTCCTCACAGCCAGCAATCAACTGGAAAACGCGGGAATGGTAATGGCGTTCGTAATGGGCTTAATACTTATGTTAAAGGGCTTCGGGTGGGACCAGAAACTAGTAGCGCTACGCCCAAGACTCCCTCCCCCTGAACGCTGGATCAACCTAGCATCATCGCTGGTGGGCGGAGTGGTCTTCCTCGTAGGCGTGATACAGGGAATCGACTACGCTTGGAACATCATACCCCTACCTGTGATGCCTTTCTGGAATCTAAGCTACTGGGCATCAAACGCAGCAGATATACTGGGCTCCTTCATCATACACGGCGCAGACATGATATCCCTCGGAATAGGCATATCCATACTCGGTGACGGAGCAAGCACTTTCATACAGGACCGAGAAGATGTGAAGGTCTGGGGAAACGTAATCGGACTCATATTCCTCCTATGGATGAGACCCATCGTTGTTGAAGCAGCCAAGATCATCAGAAACCCCGGCACCGAGATAACCCTATTCTCACCCCTGATAATCTACACAATCTTTGGATCAATTACCACCATCATAGTCATCGTATGGATATACCGCAGAACTGGGAGAGAGCTATTCTCCAGAAATAAGTGAAACCTAACTACCATTTATATCTCCGCATGTGCTTAATGACGAAAGGCGATACCACTGATACGGGAACTCCTCGAAACAATAGGCGTCTACAAAATCTATGACAAGTGGCTAAAGGAAACAATAGAAAGCGGGGAAAAACCCAACCACATCGGGGTCATAATGGATGGAAACAGGCGCTGGGCTAAACAGAGAGACCTGATCCCATGGGAAGGTCACTGGGAGGGCGCCGACAAGACTGAGCAGTTTCTAGACTGGTGTCTGGAACTAAATGTCAAGACTATCACCCTCTATAGCTTCAGCACTGAGAATTTTAAGAGAGACCAAGAGGAGGTCGCTGAGCTCTTCAAGCTCTTCGAAAATACCCTAGAGCGAGTAATTAAATCTGATCTCATTCACAAGAACAAGGTACGCATCAGAGCCATAGGCAGAATAGAGACCTTACCCGAATCCCTCCAAGAACTCATAAAAAGAGTCGAGGACTCCACAAAAGACTATGACAAGTTCTATCTCAACATAGCCATAGCGTATGGTGGGCGGGCGGAGATAGTTGACGCTGTGCGTGTGATCGCCGAGAAGGTAAAACTAGGTGAACTCGAGCCAAAGGATATTGATGAACAGGTGATCGAGGCTAATCTCTACACCGCTCATCTGCCCTACCCTGATCCCGATATAATTATTAGGACTTCAGGTGAATCGCGTCTTAGCAACTTTTTGGTATGGCAATCAGCGTACAGTGAGCTATTCTTGGTTGATGTATATTGGCCGAGTTTCAGGAAAATCGACCTCATGAGAGCCATCAGGGGTTATCAGATGCGTCAGAGGCGCTTCGGGAAGTAGTTGGGAAGACTTTTAAGAGCTTGTTTGATTCTATTATTCTCACTAGGTTAGAGTAACTGGGTCCGGTAGCCATGAGACACCATAATCCATGTATAATACCCTATAATATACATCAAAAAGACGTAAAAACAGTGAACAATTTCATATTATTTAAACAAACATGGTAATATAGGCCGCGGAATCAGTTAGGTTTAACCATATCATGAAACAAGATGGGTTAGGGGGAGAAGCTGAATGGTACATATAAGTAGAATTATTATTAGAAACTTCAAATCCTTCGGCGGCGACCCAATAAAGCTACAGTTCCAACCCGGATTCAACATCATAACAGGCCCAAACGGCTCAGGCAAGAGCAACATCCTAGACGCAGTACAATTCGTATTAGGCGAACTGGGCAGCAAAAGAATGAGAGCCCCCGATCTCTCAGGACTCATCTATGACGGAGCAGGGGAGGAGCACATCGGCAGAGCCCAGATGGCGCTGGTAACCCTCTACTTCGATAACATGGACAGAGGACTGGCCATCGACAGAAGCACAGTCAGCGTCGGGCGCAAGATGGACCGTGAGGGAAAAAGCGATTATCTGCTTAACGGCAAACGTACCAGCAGAAGGCAGCTGGTTGAACTCCTTGAGATGGCGGGTATCTCAGCAGGCGGGTACAATATAGTGCTTCAGGGTACAGCCACACGCCTCAGTGACCTCACCCCAAGCGAGCGAATGGGCGCCCTAGAAGATCTGGTGGGTATCAGGGAGTATGACCTAAAGAAGGCTGATGCAAGGGTCAAGCTCAATGAGGCTGAGCGAAAGATCGAGGTAGCCTCGGCTAGGATAGAGGAGATCAAGAAACAGGTCAATGACTTGGAGAGGCAGAGAAATAACGCTATCCTATTCAATCTGCTGGATGAGGAGGAAAACAAGCTCAGCGCCCACAGGCACTCTGTTCAGATCAACGACCTTGAGTCCAAACTGGGTGAATTAGATAATCAGATAGAGGAGAAAGAGCAGGAACTCAAAACCCTCGACGAGGAGCGGACAAAGTTTGTCGAGGAGAAGAATCAGGCACAGCAGAGAATGGATGAATTTAACAGGGAAGCATCAGAACGGGGAAACACGAGGCTTCCTCTTCTCAGATCCGATCTAGTTGGAAAGAACACGCTCAAAGAATCACATGAGTCGAGAAAGAAAGAGATCGACCAGAGAAAACTCCAACTCGAAAAAACCATTATCGAGAAAGAAGCAGACATCGATAAGAGCAAGAACGAGGTAACCAGCAGAAACACTCGTCTACAGCAGATCTCAAAAGATGAGTTAGGGCTCAGTAGCGAGCTAGATGAAAAAAGAGAGACCCAGACTGAGCTTAACCAGAAGATACTGGGCGCTAGAGAGACAGCTGAGCAGAATCAACTCAAACTTGAGGCGCTGACAGAGTCCCTTGTTCCCATGCAGGAGATACTCACAGGCGTCGAGACAGATATCAACAAACACGTATTCGCCAAGGACTCCATCGATGAAAGAATGGCTGGATTCAATGAGAGAAGCCAACAATTCATGGAACGCCGCGAGTCCTTGGAGACTTCAGTAAATGAGTATGAGCAACTGAAGATTGATGAGGCCAAAAAACTAGAGGACATGATCCAGACAGTTGAGAGCCAGGTCGAGCGACAGAGAAACATTAGAAGCACCATCGAGAACGCCAACCAGTTGGCGAAAGACGCCGAGACCACGATCACAGAGCTAGCGGCGAAACGGGACCTCTGGAAAAATATAGTTACAGAGGATAAAGCCTTGGAAAGAATCAGGGAGATAGGTGAGGCGGGTGCCATGGATGGTTATCATGGGCAACTACGTAGCCTCTTGAGGATTGATCTGCAGATCCAGCGAGCCGCAGAGAGCAGTAGCAATGGCTGGATCAACGCAGTTGTCGTAGATGACTACGCCACAGCCAAAGAGCATATCGAGCGTCTGAAGAAGACCCGAGTAGGGATGACTCGTTTCATTCCCCTCGAACAGTTGAGAGCTCCAGAGCCTCTTCCTGAGCTGAAGATCAAGGGCGTAGTCGGTGCATTACCTGAGTTAATCAGATATGATGAACTTTACTCTCCAGCAGTATACTTGCTCTGGGGAGACACATATCTGGTTGAGGACCCTGAAGCCGCTGAACTGGTGAACGCCCAAGGGTACCGTGCAGTAACCAAGAACGGAGACGTCTTCGAGTCAGAAGGCGGCATCATAGGGGGCTACTATAGGCGCCCACCGGATTTCACCAAGCTTATCCCCAGCGAGGAATCCATTTCAAGCCTCTCAACCACAATCAAGGACCTCAGGGGCAAACTGAAGAGCAGGATGAAGGAGCTCAAGACAAGCGGCTTCGACCTCAGAAAATTCACCCAGTACATGGAAGACAGTCAGGAACGCGTCAGCAGGATAGATGAAGACATCAAGGCTACAGTGGAGAGCATACAGCGTCTCGATAGAAGCCTGCAGACCCTGATGGAGAGTATTGAGAAAGCCAAGAGCGATAAAGATAACGAGGAAAGACTCAGAATAATCCTTGAGGAGCGCAAGGCAAAGACTCTTGAACAGATCGAGGCGACGAAGCAAGAGATCAACAGACTCAAGGAGTACAAGCTCTCAGATGTGACTACTCTGGAACTGGAGCGGAACTCTCTGAACCATGAGATCGGGTTGCTGGAAAGGCGGATCAATGAGCTTTCAAACGATAGGACGATCCAGTCCAGCTTCGTTGATAGGATACTCAATCTACAGATCACAGAGGCAGCACAGGATATCGAGACTGCGAGGCGGGAGATCGATGTGCTCAGCCGAGAGTATTTGGAGATCGATAATCAGATCGTGGAGATATCCCGGGACATCGCTGAGCTGGACGCCATACTAGGCGAGGTTACCACAGAGGTTGAAGCCACGAGCAGGGTGTTTGAGCAGCACCAGAGAACCCTGAGACAATATGATAGACAGTTGGAGCAGCTTGCACGCAGGTTCACTGATGTTGAACGCAGAAATGGGCAGTTATCTCTTGAAAAAGAACGTATTAAGCTTCAAATAGAGCAACGGTTGGATGAACTCGCCAGACTGGGCTTCAGCGACAAGATCCAGTTGGAGGAAATGCTACCTGAGCAGGTAGAGCGAAGACTTGCATGGATCAGGCAGGAGAAACGTGGAATGGGCGCCATCAATCAGCTAGCCGTAGACCATTACCACATTACCATGCGGGAGTATAAGCAGAGAAGCACCCGCATCAACGGCATGGAGGAGGAGAAACAGAGCATCCTGAACTTTATCGAGGAGATAGAGCACGAGAAACAGGAGCACTTCATGACCGCGTACGACCAGATATGTGAGAACTTCAGCTCTATATTCAGCAAGCTCACAGGGGGCGGAGACGGAAGACTTGAACTCCAGCGCCCAGAGGACCCATTCAGCGGAGGCGTAGACCTCTACATCCAGTTCCCCGGTAAGCCCATGAGGCTAGCAAGCGGTGCATCAGGTGGGGAGAGGAGTGTTGCAGCCATCGCGTATCTGCTGGCTATCCAGAGGTTCCTGAAGGCGCCCTTCTATCTCTTTGACGAGATTGACGCTCACTTGGATGACCTGAACACTAGCAGGCTCGCAGATGTTTTAAAGGAGAACGCGGCTGATGGTCAGTTCCTCATGATTAGCCTCAAAGACGTGATGGTCCACAACGCGGATCGCATCTACGGCGTATTCGCCCAGAACGGCAGAAGCAGAGTGCTTGCACTACCCATGAAGGAGGCGAAGGTAGCGGCTTGAGCAAGCAGAAGCCATACTATCTGAGGCAACCATGGGACATTCTCTTCAGGGAGAACAAACTTGAACGAGTCAGTCCGTGGAATATCAACCTCGTCCTACTCTTAGCCAGTCTTCTTGAGGAGATGGAGCAGGAAGGCATCGATTTCCGCTTAGCGGGAATCGCCATCCAGAGCAGTGTACTCATCTACTTCAAGAAAGCCGAGATGCTCCTCAAGATGGAGGAACTACCAAAGCCTGAAGATGAGAGAGAAGATGTGTATCTTCCTCCGGCGTTGCCTCTGCCTTTTAGATTTGAGCATACAACCACTACGGTAAACGACTTGATCGAGGCTCTGGAGAGGGCGCTTACTGAACGATCACATAGCATCAAACCCATCCTGCCCATACTTCCTATGCCCATACCTGATTTCCTGGACGCGGAAGACTATCTTCTGGAGATCGAGAATCGATCCGATTCATTGTTTGAGGAGATAGTGTGGAGGACTCAATCAGGTGTGGCTGTGCGGCTCACCGAGCTAATATATGGGCAGGACTTTCTTGAGGTTGTCCGGATATTCATGATGCTGCTTTTCCTCGCCCAGAGAATGAAGATCAACCTCACCCAGAGTGAGGAAGAAATCGACATAGACATCACGATAATGGAGGAAGAGCACATTGAGTAATAGAGAAGCGCTGACAGAGCAGCGAGTGCAAGACCTTGAAGCTGTTCTCTACTCAGCTGGTAGACCACTAACTCTCGACGAAATCAAACCTGCACTCAAGACCAAGTCTGATAAGGTCTCTAAGAAAGTATTGTCTATTCTGAGGAAGCGGTACAATGCCCGTGACAGAGCCTTGGAGGTTGTGCGCCTCAAAGATGGACGCGTGACGCTTCAACTCAAACAGAAATACGATGACTTCGTAAAGCAGTTCAACAATAAACCACTGCTCAAGCTGGGTCCATTGAAGACCCTCAGCTACATCGCGTTCCACCAACCCGTCGACCAACGGCAGGTTATCGCTGACCGTGGCAGCCACGTCTACGCCCATCTACGGATGATGGAGAACATGGGGCTAATACATAGAGCGAGAACAGATGACCGGAGCTTCACCATAACCACCACATCGTTCTATGGCGACTACTTCGGTTTCAGTCATAACCCTGAGAGGAGTAAAGTACAGTTGAAACAGGTATTCAGAGAACTGAAGATAACCAAGATGGAGAATGGAGCCATCGAAAACCTATTCGATGGAGTCATTGAGGGTCTCGATGATTTAGATGAAATGGATGAGGGGGTTCTAGCAGACTCTGGGGATAGGCTCACTCAGGGGCTTTCTCAGTATACGGGTTCCTCCAACAACGGTTCTAAGTAACACCATTCCCTTCCGATCCCCTTTTACCTCACCTATTATAGCGGCGTCTCTCCCATATTTTGTCTGCTTTATGGCGGTTAGTATATTCTGGGCGTCTTCTCCGGAGACCACCATCACTGCTTTTCCCTCGCATGTAACCTCAAGCGGGTCAAGCCCCAGCATATCAGATGCAGCCCTGACGCTGTTCTTCACAGGGATCTTATCGGATTCAAGCCAGATGCTTACACCAGACTTATCCGCGATTTCATTCAACGCCATGGCTAATCCTCCCCGGGTGCAGTCCTTCATGGCTTTCACCTCACCAGCGTCCATGGCAGCCTTGACTGTCTCATGGAGTGGTGAGACATCTGAGACTAGCTCTGTCTCAAAAGACAGCCCCTCACGCTTTGACATCAACGCGATACCGTGATCACCCACGGTACCAGTGATGATCACCCTATCGCCGGGCTCGGCTTGGCTGTCAAGCACTCTCTTTCCCCGCAGTATCCCGACTCCGGTGGTACAGATCACCATACCATCGAGGGTTCCCTTGGGCATGACCTTGAAGTCACCCGCTATGATGGCAACATCTGCTTCTTTCGCTGCTTCGTTCATGGATGACACTATTTTCTTGAGGTTTTCCATGGGGAACCCCTCCTCTACGATGATGCTATCCAGAATGGCAACAGGCTCAGCGCCCATAACCACGGTGTCATTCACTGCGCCACAGACCGCGAGCCTCCCAAGGTCTCCCCCTGGGAAGAATATGGGGTCAACAGTATGGCCATCAATAGAGAGGATTACCTCATACTCCCCGATCCTGATGGATGCACCATCATCCAGTGCATCTAACGCGATCCCTTCTCTCGCCTGCCTTTTCTCGAAAATCTTCAAGAACAGTTCATGAATAAGAGTATCCTCCGTGCTCCCCCCGGCACCGTGGCTGAGCTTCACGACATCATCTAACATAGTCTACTTTCATCCCTTTCCGAGTGTCTTATAGGTATCGATAAGGGGGATTTAACGAGTCCTTTTTATAGTGCTTCCTTTTCTATTTGCCAGAATAAGAGGAATATCGCTTTGGCATGGCATGACAGACTAACTAAACGGAAAAAGACAGGCGGCAGGAAGAGAGCCTACAGGAGCCATCGAATATACGAGCAAGGCAGACAACCAGTGGAAACACTGTTCGGTGAAGTCAAGCGTAAAGAAGTAAAAGGCATCAGTAGGATCAGCAAAATCAAACTAGTGAAGGCTGACTATGTCAATGTCTCAAATCCGGCGACGGGCATTACTGAAAACCTTGAGATCCTCGACGTTGTACGTAACCCAGCAAACGCTGACTACAATAGGCGAGGAGTAATCACCAAGGGAACCATCGTGAGAACCGAGAAAGGTCTAGCGAAGATAGTATCCAGACCCGGTCAGGACGGCTCCCTCAGCGCAGTTGTTTACCAAGAGTAAACCCTATAGCCGTTATTCGGCTCAAATATTCTAAAAGTGGTCTCATTGAGAGGAAAAGGAAAGCTAAGGATCTGGCCAGCGTACTTTGATGTAAAGTATAGCAGAGGCGATGGCAGGAGAATCCCCCGAACTCAGGCAGTTAGAGACCCAAAGATAGAGGACATCGAGAAGGTGGCCATTAAGCTCGGTTTGAAACCTGTTCTTATGCCGGGTGCAGCCTATAGCAAGTATCCGTGGATTAAGACCGGTGCATTGCTTGTGGATAAGAAAGGCTCCAAGACGGATGTCATCAAGAAGATAGCAGCGGAGCTGCGGTAATGTCAGATAAAATCATTCTCGGAAAAGGTATGCATCAATCCAAGGGGAATCGTAACCTCATAATCACGTTACAGGCAGATGCCAGAATCGGGCAACCTGTTACCGATAGAGATGGCAAATACATCGGTGAAGTGTTCGATATATTTGGCCCAGTTGGGACCCCATATGCTTCAGTAAAACTCAACCCAGGGGTAGATCTTGGAAAAGCTGAAGGAAAACCAGTGTTTCTAGGTGATATCCCGGATAGGAAGAGAAGACGCGATAAAAAGAACCGCAGATCACGTTAAGTAGTTCTTTACAGCGACTGGTACACTGTCCCGGGTGTAGACCCTTGGTACTCTTCTAGTTATTTGGCATGTTACCTCATGGGTTATTGTGCCTAGTAGCTTAGCCATCTCCTCGCCGTCAGGAGCAACCCCGCCCGGGTATCCTATGAGAACCGCCTTATCGCCTGCCTTGGTTTCTGGTATGTTTGTTACGTCTACCATGAACTGGTCCATGCAGACCCGCCCCACGATGGGTGCCCGTTTACCATGTATCTCCACATAGCCCTTATTGGTTAATGACCGCTTGTAGCCATCTGCATAACCTATTGGTATTGTAGCTACTCTGGTTTCCTTCTTGGTAGTATATGTAAGCCCATAGCTTATCCCGGTCCCCGGTGGCACTGTTTTTACGTGACTAATCTGGGCGTGCAGTGTCAGCACCTGTTTGAGCTTAACCTTTGTATGGTCTACTTCCTGTGATGGGTAGTACCCGTAGAGCATTATTCCCGGTCTCACCATGTCGTAGTTGTACTCTGGTAGATCGATTATCGCTGCGCTATTAGAGACATGCTTGATGGGTATCTTGACGCCCCGCTCCTCCAGCTGCGAGACGACCTCCAAATAACTCGCATTCTGCATACGCGTGTAATCCTTATCTGCTTCATCTGCTACCGCGAAGTGAGTGAAGACCCCCTCAAGCATTAGACGAGGCTGCTTCGAGAGCATAACAATACTCTCCACGGCATCAGTGTTCGGCTGGTAGCCCAGCCTGCTCATACCCGTGTCTATCTTTACATGAAAACGAGCCACCGTGTTTAGTTTCTGGGCTGCCTTATTCAGGTGGAGCCCCTGCTCGTGGCTGTAGATGGTAGTGGTTACATCTTGTGTGATGGCTTTTTCGTGCAGATAATCTGGCGTGTACCCTAAGCAGAGTATAGGGGCTTCTATCCCCCAGTCCCTGAGCTGGAAGCCCTCATCTGGGGTGGCAACCGCAAGCATATCCGCGCCGTTGGCGAGAAAGGTCTCTGCGCACATCTTCGCCCCATGCCCATACCCATCTGCCTTGACCGCGGTCATTATCAGGGTAGGCTCTGGGACTATTCTTCTGACCTCCCGCATATTGTATGCGAGATGATCTAGGTTTACCTCCGCCCAGACTGGGCGGATCATGAGACTCTCAGGGATCATATGGAAAAATATGTGGTTCGGGGGTAAAACGGTTATGAGAGGTTTCTGGGCTTCGCCAGTATCTCCCGGATTTCTAGGTCAAAGAATGTTCTCGGGTAGGCTGGTTTTACTATAATGCATGTATCTGCGCCTGAGCTTGTGCCTGCTATCGCCATGATCTCCTTATCCATGGGGATCAGCCCTGAGTCAGCCGCCATGAGCACCACCTCAACACATACCTTCATGCCCTGACCGAAACGATAGAAGGCATCCCGAACAATCTCCTCAACAGGCTTACCTCCATACTTCTCAGCGAATGCACTAGCCACGCCATCACCCAATGCATGCCCCGCGGTGAGAACCTTGACGCCTTTTTCTTCAAGCTTTTTTCTCTCATCAGGCGTCAAACACCAGCCCTCCCTCATGCTGTAGCCCTCAGCGATTGAGACCGCGATGAGGTTCAACCCCGGGGCATCAAACGCCTCCTTCACGGCTAACGCGGTTCCTCCATGGGTTGTCGCAACCACGATGTTTCTTATTCCCAGTTCATCTGACCGCTTCTTGGCGTATTCTATCAACTTTTTCTGGTTATGCTTTCCCGGTTGCTCAAAGTATAGAATTTTTTGCTCCAAATCAAACCTTCCTTGATTGTTGGCGCGGTCGGGGGGATTCGAACCCGCGACCACAGGTTCCGAAGACCTGTGCTCTATCCACTGAGCTACGACCGCAACCAAGCTATTTGTCCGTGGTGGATACAAAAACCTTACTCAACAGAGTCACCTAAATATGTGGCTGCTGAGGGAGTATCTATATCGTTTAGATGAGTTTGGTGAATTTGAGCACACAGAAGATTGTACGACAGGTCGAGTTATCAGTATTCATACACGCAACAGAGGATAGGGCAAAGGTCCTGAAGGCTGTGCGAAACCTTTTCCCCCATGAGTCCGAGTTCCCAAGCTACACCGAGACCAGTCTAGAGGGGTACTTCGGTGACCCTATCACATCCTTGCATTTTCTGGTGAAGAATCGAAGACCCTCCGCTGAGTTATTTGATCACTTAATCGAGAACCTATCTAGTCTAGATTATCTCGCTCTCAAGGATGAGCTGTCTCAAAGGATCGATGAGACCAAGAACCTTTACCTGAGATTTGATAAACAGAAAGCCTCCCAGAGCAAATTCGCGTTGGATAGGCATGACGCTATCCGGGTTAAGGTCAGTCTCACGGTTCCCCACAAGGCTGACCCAGTTGAGGTGCTCAGAGTGTATCTGGAGGATAAACGAGGTTGAGGCACTTCACAGAGCTATGTCTGAAGCCGGAGAAAACAGAAGAGCTACTATCAGCTGTCAAAGCTTTGGGGTATAGCTCCATTGGGTTAACTCAGAAAGTTAAGACTGGAGACTTGGACATCGTGAGCAGGCTTGATCTGGATCCCAGAAACCCAAATGATCTCAATAACAGCCTCAAAAGCAGCAGATGGCGAACCGAGATAATCACCGTCAACTGCATATCCAAGTCAGTGGCGAGGCAAGCCGGAAGAGACAACAGAGTAGACTTGGTTAAATTCCCTGTGACTGATAAATGGAAACAGAATTATCTCGATCGGCCTCAAGCGGGTTTGATGCGTGACTCTGGCTGTGGCTACCTAATCGATCTCTCCCTCCTGCTGGTTGATGACCAGTATCTTTTGAGGAAGCGAATCGAGTTCCTCAAACGGAACATACATAACGCCTTGAAAAAAGCTGTCCCTGTGGTAGCTAGTAGCTGTGCCTTTGATGTCTGGGGTTTGCGAGACCCATACGGTTTGGCGTCGTTGCTGAGCCTTCTTGACATCGATGAGGAACACGCATTGGAGATGGTGTCCAGTGTCCCCGAGAAATTGGTTGAGCGTAACAGGGAAAAAATGACCAAATCATACATCGTGCCTGGTGTTTGGGTAATTGAAGATATGTAGGTGCAGGTAGATTTGCTTTTTCACTGCTGATTCCTCACTAGGGTGATCCTCAGTTAAACCCGATCTAAGTCCCATTCTCTCCATAAGGTTTTTAACAATCCCAGTGGGTAAGGGTTGCAGTGAAATAATTTGCCAACACACGGCTCATTGACAAAAGCTGGGAAGGTAAGGGCTCAGACCCCGAAGATCGAGGGGACTTACAAGAGGAGCCCAACTCCAAGAAAGAGAAATACAAGCAACTACAAGGCCAGAATCGCGAACGTTCGTGAAACACGGTTCGGTGAACGTAGACAAAGAAGCTCCTTTTAATCTTACTCCTTCTTTACATTTGATACGCTTTGAATCCGGCTCTTCGTGAAATCATAGAGATATTGCTATCCATAGACAACCCGACTAGACTTGATCTTCAGGAGGCTAAATTCGAAGTCACCCGACGATACGACCTCGGGTACATTCCCTCAAATTCACAGATCATACGCCTCCTTACTGACGATGAACGAGTAAAGCTAATCCATTTATTGAGACGGAAAGCAACACGCGCCATGAGCGGCGTAAACGTAGTAGCCGTGATGACAAAGCCACTCGCGTGCCCCCATGGACGCTGTGCCTTCTGCCCCGGTGGACCCGAAAATGATTCACCCCAGAGCTATACGGGATATGAGCCAGCGGCGATGCGTGGTTCCCAGAATGAATTTGAGCCCTATGGGCAGGTGCGTAGCAGGATCGAGCAGCTTGAGGCAATTGGGCACGTTGTGGATAAGATAGACTTGATCGTGATGGGTGGCACATTCCCCGCCTCACCCATAGATTATCAACGCTGGTTCATGAAGGGCTGCCTCGACGCGATAACCATGAAGCCCTCTGGAGACCTTAAAGAGGCAAAGCTCAACGCAGAGACCAGCAGCATCCGAAACGTTGGCATTACATTTGAGACCCGACCCGACCAGTTGGAGCCTTGTAACATTGATGGTATGCTTGAGCTCGGCGGAACCAGAGTCGAGATCGGTGTCCAGAACGTCTATGATGATATCTATAGGCTCGTGGATCGAGGCCACACAGTCCAGCATGTTGTGGACGGCACACGGGTCATGAAGGACGCTGGGTTGAAGATATGTTACCATATGATGCCCGGTCTCCCAGGCAGCAGCTTTGACAGGGACCTTGAGGGCTTCAAGACAATATTCAATGATCCGCGCTTCAAGCCGGATATGCTGAAGATATACCCGACGCTGGTCGTGAAGGGCACACGCCTATATGACTGGTGGACCAATGGAGAATACACGCCCTTTACCACCGAGGACGGCATCGAGCTTGTGACAAAGGTAAAGCAGATGATCCCCCCGTGGATCAGGGTGATGCGGGTTCAGCGTGACATCCCTCTCCACCAGATCGAGGCCGGTGTTACCAAGAGTAACCTCAGGGAGCTAGCTAAGGCGAGACTAACCGAGCTTGGGGGTCGCTGTGATTGTATACGGTGCAGGGAGGTGGGGCACAGAGCCAGAGAAGGGTTGCACATCGACTCCGATAGTCTTGGGATAATACACAGAACCTATGAGGCATCTGGAGGAGTCGAGGAGTTCATCAGCGCCGAGGACAAGAATCAGACTCTCATAGGATTTATCAGGCTCAGGATACCTGGGGAAAAACCCCGCCGACCCGAGATAACAGCCAAGACGGGCTTGATCAGGGAACTCCACGTCTACGGCGAGATGACCCCTGTTGGCGAGGCGGCTCAGGACTGGCAGCATCAAGGCTGGGGTGAACAGCTCATGCATGAAGCAGAGAAGACCACCCACGAGCAGTATGATATGAATAAGATGATTGTAATGAGCGCCCTAGGCACAAAACAATACTATGAGAGACTGGGCTACGAGAATGAAGGCGTCTATGTCGCAAGAACCCTCCTCTGATTTTCATATACTCTATAAGCACAGGCACGATTGTTTAGTGTATGTCTCACCCTGCTGAGCTATGGACTTGGGATAACTGTTCTGATAAGATCCGTTCGTTGCCCGGTAGGAATGGGCTTCCAGAGATCGGTGTTTTGAAGATTCTTGGGTACGAGTTGGATGCTGGCACAGGGGCGATAAAGGACTCGTTATCAGGCAAGCCCCCCCAGATGGACCCCAGAACCTATAGAAACGTCTCAAACACCATTTTCTATATCCTGTCCGCCTACAGCGCAACTGATAATACGCCCCTATCCGGTAAGTACATCTCATCAAAACAGTTCAGGGGGACCAAGTTTACAGAGAGAAGCTACACGGGGGAAATCATGAGTCTGGTTAGGCACTTTGAGTCTAACACAGATCAGTTAATTGATGCAGCGAAGATTCTAGGTGGAGGCGCGGTTAATTTTCCCACGGGTGATGTTGCCATTGAGCTCTATGTGCTTCCAATGGTGCCTGTTACCGTTGTTCTGAAGAATGCTGATGAGGAGTTCTCAACCGAGGCATGGATCTACTTCGACGAATCAATTGAATCCTACTTTGACGCAGAGCAAACCTACTTTATAGCGCACCTCACAGTGAGCCGTCTAATCGAAGCTGCAAACTGCTGAGAAGATGTAACCTACTACTATCCTTTCAATGCTCTTAATGTATAAATATCCCGTTTTATTATCTGAACAATGACGGAGTTGTACTCCGTTGGTGAGACCGGTGCAGATAAAAAACCCTGGGTGGATCACCAAAATCACCTTTTGTCACTAATTAATGAAAGTTCTTGTCTCATCAAATCCATTTCAGAATAACCTATTTCTTATGGCGCTGTGGTGGCAGAGGGGAAAATGCGCCGGTCTTATGAACCGGCGATCCGCCCAGGGTCTCGAGGGTTCGAGTCCCTCCCACAGCGCTGGTGTTGTTCTATATAATAAACCATATTTTAATAGCTGTTGTGTTGTAAACATTCTCTGATTTATATGTCGGAGGACAAGCTTACCGGATACCGTGGACAACTCAGAGCAGCCCTCGCAGTGGTGGGGGCGGATATTGGCGATAAACTTGAGGTAGTTGTCAATAATCAGCAGTACTCCGGCAGTCTTATGCCTAGAGTCGAGACATACGACGATTGGCATATTGTCATAAAACTAGTATCAGGGTACAATGTTGGACTCGCGTACAGCGAGGGTGTGAAGATCAAGAAAGTTGGAACCGCACCCAAGCCAGAGTTTAAACAGCCGCCGCTCCCAAAAGCAGAGGCTGGGTTACCCAAAGTAAGCATCATCAGTACTGGTGGGACCATCGCTAGCAGAATTGACTATGTAACCGGGGGCGTTGTATCCGCGATGACTAGCCGCGACTTGCTGGGAATCGTGCCTGAGCTCGTTGAGATCGCTGATGTTGACGCGGATATCCTGTACAGCGTCTTCAGCGAGGATATCGGTCACAAGCACTGGGAGGGGATGGCGCAGAGAGCCTATGATAAGATCAAGGCTGGGGCAGAAGGCATCATATTCACACACGGCACCGATACATTGGGCTATAGTAGCGCAGCCATGAGCTTCGCCCTTCAAGACCTGCCCTGCCCAGTTATCTTCGTTGGTAGCCAGAGGAGCAGTGACCGCCCCAGCAGCGATAACGCCACCAACCTGATGGGTGGGGTGTACACTGCGGCTCACGCGCCTTTCGCTGAGGTCTGTGTTGGGCTCCACGAGAATACCAGCGATGAGTCCATCAGCTACATCCGGGGGACAAAGGTCAGGAAATGCCACACAAGCACAAGGTACGCATTCCAGCCAGTGAACGCCTTCCCAATCGCCCGATACAAGAACAAGTCGGTCGAGATGATAAACCCCGATTACAGACAGAGACAGGACACTGAGCCCAAGCTATTGAATAAGTTCAGCGATAAGGCTGCTCTCGTAAAGTTCCACCCCGACATGGACCCACGAATACTCGACTACTACATCGATGATGGTTACAGGGGCTTGATCATAGAAGCCACTGGGCTCGGTCAAGTGAATCAGCTTCTCTGGCCAGCCGTTGAACGCGCACGCAGAGAGGATGTGTTCATCGGCATAGTTAGCCAATGCATCTGGGGCAGAGTCAACCTCAACGTCTACAGCCATGGCCGGGAGCTCGTTGACAGGGGCGCAGTGCCTATGGAGGATATGCATGGGGAGACCGCCTTCGTCAAACTCAAGTGGTGTCTCGGGCAGACCGATGACACCGAGAAGGTGAAGACGCTTATGCTCAGGGACGTCGTCGGGGAGTTGAATCCAAGGACACCATACTTGGGGAGGATGGGTTAGATGGACTACAAGAAAATCGGATTAACAGTGGGCATAGAGATACACCAAGAACTAGCCACAGAGCACAAACTATTCTGCTCCTGCCCACCAAAACTCAACAAAGACGAACCCGAATTCACATTCACCCGAAAACTCAGACCCGCACAGAGCGAGCTGGGCGAGATAGACCCTGCGGCACTTTTTGAGTTCCTCAAGGGAAAGACCATCATCTATCAGGCAAACCATGACTCCACATGTCTCGTTGAGATGGATGAGGAGCCCCCGGGTCAACTGGACACGGAGGCACTGGATATAGCGCTCCAGCTCAGCCTTCTAACAAAGGGGACTCCAGTTGATGAGGTTCAGATCATGCGCAAGACAGTCGTAGACGGCAGCAACACAGGGGGCTTCCAACGAACAAGCGTCGTGAGCCTCGGGGGCATGATAGATGTAGCTGGGAAAACATATGGCCTCGAACAGGTGGCTATAGAGGAGGACGCGGCGAGGAAGATCGAGGAAGACGGTGACACCATCACATATCGGCTGGACAGGTTGGGCATTCCACTCATCGAGGTCACCACCGCCCCTGAGATGCATACCCCCGAGGAAGCGTACATAGTAGCCGCGCGCATCGGGGGAATACTCAGAGCCACAGGCAGGGTCCGCAGGGGCTTGGGCACCATCCGGCAGGATGTAAACGTCAGCATCAAGAACGGCGCCATCATCGAGATCAAGGGCGCCCAAGACTTGGGTATGCTTCAGACCATCGTGGAGTATGAGGCGCAGCGCCAAGCCGCACTGCTAGAGATCACTGAAGTCCTCAAAGAGAGGGGCGTCAAACCCAATCAGCTGAAAAAAGAACTGCATGATGTCTCCGAGTTATTCAAAAACACGGAGTCAAGGATACTGGTAAATGCCCTCAAGAGCGGTGGTAAGGTCTACGCGGTTAAGCTCAAGGGATTCAACGGCTTGACTGGCATGGAGCTGTGCCCCGGTAGGCGACTTGGTACAGAGATGAGCGACCACGCCAAGTTCATGGGTGGCGTCAAGGGTATATTCCACACTGATGAGCTGCCTGGTTACAAGATAACTCAAGCAGAAGTAGATTCTCTCAGAGAAACAGTGGGTGCAGCGCCAGAAGACGCGGTGGTTATCGTAGCTGATGCACAAGAGAAATGCAAGGCAGCCCTCATCGCAGTAGTAGATAGGGCGATACAATCCCTCAAAGGAGTACCCGCTGAGACCCGGTCAGCCAACCCGGATGGTACGACCAGATTCACACGGCCGAGACCCGGAGCGGCGAGGATGTACCCCGAGACCGATGTCAAGCCTGTTCAGGTTACTCCGGAGCTAGTTTCTGATATCCTTAGCAGGCTCCCTGAGATGCCTGAAGCCAAGCTCGCACGTTACCAGAAGGAGTACGGGCTCAACGAGAAGCTGGCAACCCAGATAATTGACTCTGATTATCTCTCACTCTTTGAGGAGTTGGCTGCAGAAGGAGTCTCAACCACTCTTCTGGCAGTTACCCTCACCGAGGACCTAACCAAGCTGCGGAGGGACGGTGTTCCCATCGAGGAGCTCACTGATGGCTCGATTACCGAGGTCTTCATGCTCGTCGAGAAGGGTGTGACTGTGAAGGAATCCATACCCGAGCTACTCCAGTATCTAGCTGAGCACCCAGAACACTCAGCCAAGCAGGCGCTGGGAAAGCTGGGGTTGGAGATGCTCGATGAGGATCAGGTAAAAGCCATCATCGGCGAGGTAGTCAAGGGTGGCT
This sequence comes from uncultured Candidatus Bathyarchaeia archaeon, assembly GCA_964447425.1. Taxonomy (GTDB): domain Archaea; phylum Thermoproteota; class Bathyarchaeia; order TCS64; family TCS64; genus RBG-16-57-9. The sequence continues at coordinate 11,527 of CAYUTB010000008.1, read as the reverse complement.
CTGAGCTCATCAAGGAGCGAGGTATGGGTGCTATGGGGCCACTGATGGGGGCTGCTATGGGTAAGGTCAGGGGTAAGGCTCAGCCACAGCTTGTGCAGAAACTCCTCCAAGAAGCTATTAAGGCAAAGCTTAGATAGAAGCCGCCTCCATACCATCCCCTTCATAAGTATTATAAATGGTCTTACATCTTATTATGGAGCGAATTTGTGTCAGTGATACTATGGTTGAGACCCCCTTTCAGATCAGGATACGCATCGGCGAGGCTGAAGTGGAGATAGGGGGAGAACGCGAGGAGGTCCTTGAGACCCTTCAAGAACTTGATAAGATCGTTGAGCTCGTGAGCGTGGCTTTCAACGTTGCCATGGATGAGCGGAAACCAAGGTCAAAATCAAAGTCTGACCCATCCCTGTTCCCAAAAATACCGCGGACAAATCAATGCAGTGAAGCTGTTTTATCTCTGCTACAGGATGACTGGGGAAAGACCCCCCGGACCATCGGGGAGCTAAGGGAGGCTATGGAGGCAAACGCTGTCTTCTTCCCCAAGACCACCTTGAGCGGTGTCTTGGTCTGGCAGACAAAGAAGGGTGACCTCAGGCGCTGGAAGGACCCCAAGCGTGGATACCTCTATGTTTTGAACACGAAAGAGGAGTAAAATATGCCAAAGCTAAGCATCAACATCGAGACTAATTATGGTACTTTAACGGTTCAGGGAGACTCACAGCAGGAAATCCTCGAGGCGCTTGAGTTACTATCCGAGGATTTTCTTATGCAGATAAACGAGAAGGTCTCGTTGCTTGAGTTGAAGCAGGTGGAGGATGAGCTGAAGGGCATCATCCGGTTCACGAATCAGGGGCCTGTTATCGTGACTCGTGCTGAGCTGAGCCACTACGAGAACATTGGGTTGATAATATACTCCATGAAGCACCATGAAGCGACAAGCAAACAGCTCCGTGAACGTCTGGAGGCCAGCGGGAAAGAAGTTATAGTCCCTGCTCGCCTCAATGAGATGAAGAAAAGAGGCCACATCTTCAAGCCCAGCGGGAAAGGCAGCGAGTACAAGCTCACAGCAAAAGGACTCGAATGGGTGGAAGATGAGGTATTAGAAAAACTTAGACGAGAAACGGATTAACTGCGCTCCTCGTATTCCTCGAATAGCGTCGTGACGACTCTCAGCAAGGATACTATTATGGCTCTGCTGTCGCAGGTATAGGTTCCTTCCCTGAAGGTTGAACGCTGGATCAGTCCCTTCTCAAGCAGCTTTGCCACAGCGCGTTCCGCAGACTTATCTGTGAGGTCTAGCTCGGCGGCGATCTCTCGTACTGTCATCGTTCTCCCTGTCTCTAGGAGATGATTGAAGACAGTCTCCTGACTTGGAGCCCTCTTCAGCTTGAATAGGGCCTCGGTTCTTTCCCTTACCTCCCCCAGTTTCTTGTCTGACAAATCTATATCAAGAATCTATTTTGGGTCTATCGCGTATAAGTCTTAGCCGAATCTCTACCCATATAAGGCAAGCAATCATAGTGTCTAAGGAATCATTATGGGTGAATCTCCACAGATTGAACTAATTATTGCGGTCGAAGACCACGCAGCAGTGCTTGCATTGACGAGCCAGCGAGCATATGATAAGGCGGCAGAGGATCACGGGAAGGCGGCTTGGGGTCCGAGGGGCTACAAGACGGCAAAGGAGCTTCTTTATTATATCGATAAACTGGAGACGTACAGTATTCTTTTTGATGAGGTTATCGTCGGCGGTTTGATTGTATCCGATAATGGCTTTGGCGTCAAGGAGGTTGTAAGGATATTTGTTGACCCCGATTTCCAGAGAAACGGGATCGCATCTGCGGCTCTCTCAAAGCTCATGGAGATCAGTGAGGCGAAGGCTTGGAGCGCCGGTACCATCAAGTGGAACACGGCTAATCAGGGTTTCTTGGAGAAGAATGGGTTCAGTATGATCGGTGAGATCAAGGGCGATGAGCCATACATCTGGTACAGCTTGGTCTTGGAGACGGTTGAGCTCCCATCAATAAAGGAGCTATCAGATGCTATGACCCGGGTGATAGTCGAGGGTGAGATCGTTGAGAAAGCCATACCTAGGGTTGTCAGGAGCAGGCGGGCTTGGGAGAGTCTCACGGTTACTGAGGCTACGCTGAAGGATGAGTCCGGTGACATTGTGCTGATGCTCTGGAATGAGCAGATCAAGCAATGTGTCGTTGGGGCTCATGTCAGGATCGAGGGTGGATACGTCAAGGTCTATCAGGGTATGCGTCAGCTGAACGTGGGCAAGGTGGGTAAACTCATAACCCTCAGCTAAGGCTTGTAGAGCTTCATCAAAATATCATATGATGTAAGCAACGAGACATAACCCTCATTTGTGTTATCCACCAAACCGGTCTTGTTCAGCTCAGCCAACCTAGCCCTAACAGTGCTGCCGTTCTCACCCAAGCCTTTTGCGATTTCAATGGGCTTCATGGGGTGGTCTTTGAATGTAAGGTATACGAGGATCTTGAAGGCTGATGTGCTTGGGTCTATCTCGGCCAGCTTGGTCTCCACGGTTATTCCTCAAAGTACTCTCGAAGCAGTGTTAAGAGTATTGGACCTAACTTGTACTTGTAACTACCCCTGCTGATGCGATCCACCAGATTCTTCTTGTTGAGTTGAAAGAGGGCGATATTAACCGCGTTGACGGTTATTTTGAGCTTCTCCGCGATCTCCTGTGATGACATGGGTTCACCGCTCTCCACGAGGCATAGAAATACGTCTCGTTGGCTGTCCGCGCGTTTGAGTCCCTCAAACTCCTCCGCACCCATGTTCCATTAGTCTCCCGGACTACTTTTTGACTACCGAGTATAAATGTGAGACGATCTCAGTGAATGGTACTAGGCTCATGTAGCTGCTGTCTTCCTTCTGCTGGACGTATCCTTTGTCTAGCAGGGTTCTCAGGGCTGGTCTTACTGTGCCCGCTGGGATGCCTGTCTCGTTGGATATGTCTGTTGGCTGTGTTGCTCCCTTGAAGCTGAGGTATACCAGTACCTTGAATTGGCTCGTTGATGGTGATATGTCTCCCAGTACTTTTTCCCATTCTGCCATTATGCTTTCACTTTCTCCTCTAGGGCTGTGATCCTGTCCATGAGGCTTAGTAGTATGGCTGCGTTGTTGGGGGCGTAGTTTCCTCTGCTTGGGCGCTCAAGGAATCCTTCTTCGGCTAGCTTGGCGAAAGCAGCTTTTACTGAGTTGTAGTTGGCGCTTAGTTTTTCGGTCATCTCGCTTGGTCCGAGGCTTGGATCCTTTAGGAATTCGCGAAATACGCTGTCTTTTAGGCTTATTTCGTTTGACATTGTAACTGATTGACATAGGGTTGTCAGCTGTAATTAACTTTACTTTTGGTATAAAGTCGGATAATCGGTTTTTATACGTATTTATTGAGCGCAGTAATTTCCCAGTATATAAATAAAACAACGTTTACCCCAAATTACGCTCATAACAACCGTATCGTTTAAATATCCTAGAAAAAAAGTGTTGCATACATACAGGTTGCAAGGAAGAGACAACAAAATGCTGGCAGTCAAAGAAAAAACGATACAGAGACAAATCACAAGACCACCAGCACCAACCAACAACCTGAGACTCTCCCTCAGAAACCTCATATTATCCGAGATCACGGAAAACGTATTCAACGAAACCCCGAAGATCAACCAGATAGTAGAGACCATCCGAAAAGAAGTGGAGATTACGCCTCTGCGGAAAGAGGAATGCTACGTCCAAGTTCTCGGGGTGGACGCTGGCAGTCAGGTTATACCATTGGCTTCGATGCAGTACGCTGTCTTCGGTGCATTAGCGTACTCGTTCCCTCATGGTCGCAGGTTTTTCCTTCAACCGGAGTCTCTGAGTCAGCCCTATGGGGACTCTATGGGGAACTTTAGGAGCCTCGTTGATATCCGCAGGGAGGCTATGCTCTATGAGACTGCCAGTGGGTATCTTGAGCGTTACCCTGATGTTGAGGTGGTGTTTATTGATGGACCCCTTGCATTCAGCAACTGGTGGGCGAAGGTGGGTGAGGAAAAGGATAGGCAGAGGCTCATCAATGGGGTAAACAGGCTGCTGAACCTATGCTATAAGCTGGGTGTTGTTGTGGCGGGTGTGGTGAAGCGCCCTACTGCGCGTCACCTTGTCCATGTTTTGGGGTTGGAGCGTGAGACCGCGTACACTGATGGCTATATTATGCTTCACGCTTTGGAGGCGGGTGAGCGCACCGAGGTCTTCAGCCCGAAGACTGGTCTCAGGATGGCGACCCGGAGCAGCCCAATGATGGACGCTATCGAGGCTCCCATCTACAGCAGCTACCTCAGGATCAGTAAGGAGTGGCAGACTCCGCCCATCAGGCTGGATATGCCTGCTTATTGCATCGATCAACTGGACAATGTGGCGAATTACTGCTACGCGACCAGCTACTGGAGTGGGCTGCCTTTGCCTATTGTGAAGGCGGATGAGGAGGTCAAGGTATCTAAGCGGTTTATCGCTGATGTCTACAGTGAGGCGTTGAGCAGGGTTGGTAGGGTTAGCGGTGAGGTCTCGCAGCTTGCACCGTTTTGGGGGGAAGGAACATGGATGGGAGCATAAAGGTAGGGCACACATACAGCAGCAGCGGCGAGTATGGTATCAGCGAGATCACAGTCCTGATGTTGAGGGATCTTGAGTTGGCTAAGGGTGACTTGGTGTATATGAAGCACCCAAAGAACGGTCAACCCGTGGTGTATCAGGTTACCCGAGTCTTCCCCCATAAACGGGTCAGAGAGTATGAGGAGGCTATGCTGAGGGAGGGCAGGATCATCGATGATATCGAGGACAGTACGCTGCACGCCACTGCCTATCAGTGGGGGTGGCTGGATGAAGGTGGTAGCCTGCGCCCACTCAGGTACCCTTTGGCGCCCAATACCCCCGTCTATTTGGCTGAGCGGGATATTATAGCGAATTTCACGAAGCCCAGTGGTGATTGGAAGATACTGTTGGGAAATGACCCCAGCACCGATATGGATGTGGAGATCGGGTTATACAGCCTCATACGGCAATCCTGTCTAATCTGTGGAGCGGTGGGCACGGGGAAGACCACCACCGCCATCAGCATGATCAGCAGGGCAGCCAACGCAAACCCACCCATGCGTTTCTTCATCGTGGACAAGGATGGTGAGTACAATAGCCTCTTGGAGAATCTTGGACCCGAGAAGACGCTGAAGGTGCCTTGGAGCCGCTTCTTCCAGCCCGGGGATATCCCTTGGGAGGATTATGTCGGCGAGTTTGGTTGGCAGAAGACCTGGTGGAACAGCAAGATACTGATTCACGCGTTGAAGATACTCTACGCTCAGGCGACTACTGTTACGAAGCAGAATCTTCAACAGGCATTGGGGTGGGTAAAGCCCGATAAGCTGGGTTTCAACAAGAAGGAGGATGAGTTTGAGAGCTACAGGCAGCAGGTGGTTAACTCCGTGGCGAATAGCAAGCTCATCCCCGAGGGTGATATGGTGCCCCTCGACCCGGTAGATTTGCTAAAGGACCGCCATGTGGTTACCATGGATCTGAGTCAGGGCAAGGATACTTGGAGCCAGAAGCATCTGGTGGTGGCTCAGGTTCTGCGCAGGATATTTAATGAGGCCTTGGAGAACCGTAAGTTTGGCTGCGTAATAGTCTTGGAGGAAGCCATGTATTATGCCCCACAGAGGGGTGTCTTTGAGCTGGGCGAGAAGGATACCCGTGGTAAGCTTCTCGGTGTCATCAAGGAGATTGCGACCAATGGTGGTCGTAACGGTGTGGGTCTCTGGGCTGTAACACAGCGCCTCAGCACAGTGGAGAAGACCGTGATAACCCAGTGCGCCAACAACATCATCTGCCACGGGTTAGAGGACGTGGATAAGGCGAGGATAGCCGAGATCATGGGGAACGAGTTCGCTGAGCTTATCGGTGATCTCCCTCCAGGTGAGGCTATCGTAAAGGGTTCTGCGTTGAAGTGCCGTTTCCCCATATGGGTGAAGATACTGCCTGAGCTGTACCCAGCTAGCAGCGCTAGTACCCCCATGAGCCGCTTCGTGCACATGGAGCTAGCGAGCCATGAGTTGGCTCAGAGCTAGCCTTATACTCCTCTGGGCTCGGTTATACCTTATGAGTCCTCAGCGCGAGTATCCCCTCAGACCCATTGTGGGTGTAGGCGTGCTCATACAGGATGGGGACAAGTATCTGTTGATTAAGCGGGCAGCGAACCCCGATAAAGGAATGTGGTCTGTTCCCGGGGGCTTGATCGAGGTGGGTGAGCGAGCCGTTGACGCCGCGTTGCGTGAAGCACTTGAGGAGACCTGTCTGAGGGTTGAGATCAGTGAGCGGCTGGGCGTGGTTGATAAGATCGAGTACGATGATGAGGGCAGGGTGCTGTATCATTTTGTAATCCTCCAGTACCTCGCTGTGCCTATAGGTGGGGTGATGAAGCCCATGGATGACGCGTTGGACGCTGCATGGGTTACACTGGAGCAGTTGAAAGACTATGAGATCACAGGGAGTCTGTTACGGTTCCTCAAGGATATTGGGTTATACCCCGATTAGCGTTCTGGGCGTTTCGCCTTCTCCCTGAGGAAGCGTTTGATCTCTGAGACACGTTTCAGGGCGTCCACGACCTTGGGGCTCATATAGACTGGTTTGCCGTCCGCGATAATCATATGAATTAGCATATCGCTGTCCACCTGCGCCAATTTAGTGCCATCAGGTGACTCGTAGAGGGAGAAATCCTTGCCGAGGGCTGTATGCATATCACCTATCTTTTTCCAGCTATGGAGGTCCGGCGTCTTCTGTACCCTCAACTATTTCTCGTTTTCAGGTCACATGCAGGGATTTTAATGCTTGTAGATTTCTATTCCATAAAAAACTGGTTGTCTGTGGTATTTGTTCAATAAATAATCAGCAAAATGGTAAAAGAGAAATATGTTTCACCCCGTAGTGTATTTTACGGTGAGAGCTTTGGTAAAAGCATCAGATTTCAAGGGTAAACATTTCATAAGCATGATGGATTACAGCCGAGAACAGCTCGACTACATCCTCAGCGTAGCAGACAAGATGGTTGAACTCGAAAAGAAGGGCAGCGACCTCGCCAAGCATAAGGTGATGGGAAGCATGTTCTTTGAGCCCAGCACGAGGACGAGGCTGAGCTTCGAGGCAGCCATGTTCCGACTGGGCGGCTCGGTGACTACTGTGGCTGACCCCATGACCAGCAGCGCCAAGAAGGGCGAGACCTTCGAGGACACCATCAGGACCATCAGCAACTATGTTGATATTATCGCCATGAGGCACCCGGATAGCGATGCCGCGCTTAGGGCTGTAAAGGTTGCTTCTGTGCCATACATCAACGGTGGTAGCGGTACTTGGGAGCACCCCACCCAGACTATGCTTGACCTTCACTGCATCAAGTACGCGAAGGGCAAGATCGATGGCTTGACCATCGGTATGGTGGGTGACCTGAAGAACGGCAGGACCGTTCACAGCCTGCTGAAGGCTCTCAGGAACTACAATGTTACAGTGTACTGTATCGCCCCAGATGAGTTGAAGATGAAGAAGGAGGTCATCGATGAGGTCAAGGATAAGGTCAAGGTTATCGAGGTGAGTGATTTGCCCGCGACCATGCCCAAGCTGGATGTGGTCTACATGACCCGTGTGCAGCGTGAGCGATTCGCTGAGCAGGCTGACTATGACAAGGTCAAGGACAGCTACATCATGGATCGGGAGATGATCGAGAAACACGGCAAGAAGGATGTTGTTATAATGCATCCGCTGCCGAGGGTTAACGAGATCTCCACAGATGTGGATGATATGCCCAACGCGTGGTACTTCAGGCAGATGAAACACGGCATATACGCGAGGATGGCCATAATCGCCCTAGCACTAGGGCTCTGGAAGGACTGAATCCTCCCATTTTTTATAGTCTGTCAAAAAGTTTCTTTATTCTGTTCCATCTGTCGTCTGATGGTTTTTCGGGCTCTATCTTTACCTCATAAGCATTGGGCACCGTATACCTGAATATCTTATGTGTGCCCACCTTCACTGCCTCATTATCCGGGGCATCTGTAACCCAGTCCACAATGGGGAAATCGTGGCTGATGATCCGAGTCCCATGTTTGAGCTCCTCCTTGAACTTGGGGCGCAGCTTCGCGTTACCAGTAGTAGTTAGGTAAAGAGTCACAATGGTCGCCGGGCTCAAGTTCGCCTCCATGAAGTTACCGTTCACGATCTCAATCTGCTTCTCAAGACTCTTCCTATAGATATTGCCCAACGCGGTCTCCACCAAGTGCTTATTCAACTCATACCCAATCGCCCTATCGACACCGAACTCCTCCACCGCCATAGTCAAAATACGCGCATCACCACAGCCCAAGTCAATAACCGTGTCCCCCGGACCAGCCCCCGCGATCTCCAGCATAGCCTTGACAACATTCATGGGGGTTGGAACATATGGAGCGACGCTGTCATCTCCGTCTCCCCACCCCAGCAGGTTATGCCAGCCGGTGATCCTTTCCCCGAAATCATCAGACTCCTTGATGTTGTCGTCTTTCACAGTTAACCCAGTTCATTTGTAATATTTACAGTGTGTGACTGGAAGCGATTTATAGATGCTTTCCAGAATACTCCATGATAAAAATGGAGCTTAAACTAGTAGAGATGAACATCCCCGAGGAAGCCAACCTCATACTCGGGCAGAGCCACTTCATAAAAACAGTGGAAGACATCTACGAGGCACTCGCGGGCAGCGCAGCCGGGATAAAGTTCGGCGTAGCATTCTGTGAAGCCTCCGGTGCTTGTCTGGTCAGGTTTGATGGAAACGATGAGGCGCTGAAGAAGATAGCAGCCGAGAACGCCCTCAAGCTGGGCTGCGGGCACAGCTTCAACATTGTGATGAAAGGCGCATACCCCATCAATGTGCTGACACAGCTCAAAGCAGTACCCGAGGTATGCACCATATTCGCCGCCACAGCCAACCCCCTCCAAGTAATGGTCGCCGAATCAGAGCAGGGAAGAGGTATTCTAGGCGTTATTGACGGTAACAAGCCAAAGGGACTTGAAGACGCCGCTGGTGTAAAGTGGAGAAAAGACTTCCTCAAGATGATAGGCTACAAGACCTAGCCCAAGATATCCTTCAGGTGTTCCCTGAGCTTATCCATGGATATCTCCCCCGAGGTCTCAACGATCAAACCCTTCTCCCTGTACCTTTCCAGCAGGGGCTCGGTGTTTTTCCTGTAAACCTCAAGCCTGTGCCTGATGACCTCCTCCTTGTCATCATCCCGCTGGATTAGCTTGGCTCCACAGACATCGCAGACACCAGCCTTCTTTGGCTGAACGGACTCAAGATGATATACTGCGCCGCATTTTGGGCAGCTCCTGCGGTTGCTGAGCCTCTGAATTATGATGTCATCGGATAAAACAACGTATAATACGTGGGTGAGCTCTGTGCCCAAGTCACTGAGTATCTCGTCCAATGCATCTGCCTGCTCAGGGCTCCTTGGGAACCCATCCAGTATGAATCCATCAGCCACATCAGGTCTGCTCATACGCTCCCTAACAACCCCGTTCACAATCGCATTGGGTACTAAGTCACCTCTGTCCATGTACTCTTTAGCGACTTTCCCGTACTCTGTCTTCTCCCTGACCGCCCCTCTGAGCATATCCCCTGTTGTGACCACGGGGATTCCGTAGAGGTCCGAGATGATGTGCGCCCTCGTGCCTTTCCCTGATCCCGGGGGACCCAGCAAGACCATTTTCATAGAACTCAACTCGACTCAAAACAGGGTTACCCTATTAAATAATTTACGCTGCTGTGATCATACAGTGTTGACTAAACTTGGATGAGTATACGCCATTTCAATCCATGGGCTGGGTACTGATAATACTGGGCATCATCTTCGTTGCCCTACCCTACATATCTCGGATAGTGCCTGATATCGAGCGTATCCCATGGTGGATTCTCTGGGTCTACCGCCGTGATGGCTTCTACTTCGCCACAAGCCCACTTCTAATATTCATATCGCTGGCTTCTCTCCTCTGGAGCCTAATGCGTCGCTGACCAACAATGTTAAGCACCGAAAAGACGGATTGAAACACATATGGCTCAGAGAAAGATCATACTCATTGTAAGAGACGGCTGGGGATACACGGAAAAAACAAATGGAAACGCAGCCTACCTAGCCGAGACGCCGAATAATGACAGATACATGTGTGAGTACCCCTGGACCACGCTGAAATGCACCGGAAACGCAGTTGGGCTTCCAGAGGGAACACAGGGAGGCAGCGAGCCGGGGCACCTCACAATGGGCGCGGGCAGAGTGGTATGGCAACCCCTTGAGGAGATAAACCGAGCCATAAGAGACGACAGCTTCTACACGAAGAAGCCATTCACCGACACAGTCGAGTACCTGAAGCAGACAGGTGGCAGGCTACACCTCGCCGGGCTATTCAGCGATCAGGGAATCCACGGCACCACCCATCATCTTCACGCCCTACTGGACTTGGCGAAGAGAAACAACATCAAAGATGTCTTTGTTCACTGTTTCCTTGATGGCAGGGATGTGCCTGAGCGTAGCGCCACTGATTTTCTCTATGAGACCCAGCACGTGATGAACGCAAAGGGCGTTGGCAGATACGCTTCCCTTGTGGGGCGATTCTACGCCATGGACAGAGACACCAACTGGGAGCGTACAGAGAAAGCCTATGATCTATTAACACGGGGAATCGGGGTGAAGGAGACAAACCCATTCGAGGCGTTGAAGCATCAATACGCAGCTAACCCCGATTTAACCGATTACTACGTTGAACCCATCGTCTTAACTGAACCAGATGGCTCACCCGTTGCCACAGTTGATGACGGGGATGCTTTCATATTCTGGAACTTTCGAAGCGACAGGGCGCGGCAGATCACATACGCTTTAACCCAGCCCAAGTTCCCCTACTTCAAACGTGAGAAGATCCCGCGCATCTTCTTTGTCTGCATGAGCGCCTACGACCAGAAGCTCAGCCTCCCCGTGGTCTTCCCACAGAACGCCGTAACCCACAACCTCGGAACGACACTAGCCGAGCACGGTCTGCATCAGCTCAGGATAGCGGAGACCGAGAAATACGCCCACGTCACATTCTTCTTCAACAGCCAAATAGAGTCACCCTACCCGGGTGAGGACAGGATACTCGTGCCCAGCCCCAAGGTGCCCAGCTACGAGGATAAGCCCGAGATGAGCGCCTACGAGATCACTGAGCGCCTCATCCCGGAGGTCATGCGTGGCTTCTACGACTTTATCTTGGTAAACTACGCCAACTGTGACCTCGTGGGGCACAGCGCCAACCTTGAGGCAGGCATCAAGGCAGCGTCTGTTGTGGATGAATGCCTAGGGATGGTTGTGGATGCGGGGCTCTCAATGGATTACGTGGTTCTCGTCACCGGTGACCATGGGAACATCGAGACCATGTTCTACCCGGATGGCTCACCCAACCCAAGCCACGGCTTCAACCCAGT
>CAYUTB010000007.1:26932-31280 GCA_964447425.1 uncultured Candidatus Bathyarchaeia archaeon | reverse complement strand
AACTGATCCAGCGGAGGCTTCATGTCCGATGACAGTGGAGATTTGTATACTCTTCCCTGCATCTGCCTTACCCACTCATCTTTCGCAGCTTGGACTAGCTCTGGCTTCGTAAGCAGATCAATCACCGTGGTCCCCATAACCTTGGATGCAAAGATCGTTGACTTATGCCCAATGCTTGTCCCGTTTGATGCAGTGTTCTGCCAACTGTGCCCCGCCGCACTGACAATGGTATACACCGTTCTGAACTGAACCGTGGGCACATTCCAAGCCACATCAGCCACATCACTACTGCCTCCTCCCTTTGACCCAGCCCCAACGGGGTCATAGATGCTTGTGTTCAGGTTTACATCCATGAGCCCCATGGCGTCTGGGAGAGGACTCTTCATGAGCCCAATCCGCTTCTTCTCAGCTGGGATCGACTTTGCCATCTCGGCTGCAAAGGCTTCCTCCTCCTCAGTATACTTTGGTGCCCCAATCGCCCTCATATTGGCGATGGCTGCCTCAGCCAGCACACGGTTCTCCATCCCGTTATGAACCCCACTCAGGAAGGTCACCTTATGGGTTGTCCCCACCATCTTATCAGCTCCATCCGCCATATCCAGAAGCCTCTGATAGTAGATATCCACGAGCTCCCTCTCAGGCGCCCTGACATAGTACCAGCTCCTAGCATAAGGAGGCACGACGTTGGGCTCATGGCCGCCATCCTCAACCACATAATGAATCCGGGTCTCCTGAACCACATGCTCACGCATATAGTTGACCCCAATGTTCATGAGCTCAACAGCATCCATGGCGCTAACCCCCATCTCGGGGCTACCCGCAGCGTGACTAGCGACTCCAAAGAACTCGAATTTCACACTGTTCATGGCGTTTCCGCTTCTAACAGTAGCACCGTTGAAGCCGCTAGGATGATGACCGATACAGGCATCGAGCCCATCGAAGACCCCATCCCTCACCATAAACACCTTGCCAACGAGTGTCTCCTCCGCTGGACACCCAAACACCTTGATGGTACCCTTAACCAGCCCCTTATCCATGGCAGCCTTAACAGCCAACGCTCCCCCCAACGCAGTAGTAGCGTACCCATTATGACCACAGCCATGACCCGCTCCCCCCTCAACCAATGGATCCTGATACGGGACAGGCTTGTTGCTAATCCCGGGCAACGCATCCAACTCCCCCATGATCCCAATGACTGGCTTTCCATGACCATAGGTCGCCACAAAGGCGCTGGGCATACCCGCGACGCCTTTCTCTACCTTGAACCCTTCTTTTTCAAGGATATCTGTGAGTATCTTGGCTGTCTTTAATTCTTGGAGCCCGACCTCTGCAAGCTCCCATATCTTCTGGTGGATATCTACGAGCATTTTCTCGTTTTTATCTACCCATTCAAGAGATACCGTTCTCGCTTCCATCATTTATTCCACGAGTCTAATTTGTCTTAAGAAAGTATAACACTATTGAAGCGATTAGTCATGTGAGACTCTTTTTTTTCTAGTAAATATTTTCAACCCACAGTACAACTACTCCTATGTGAATTTCTATGGAACCCGTATATAGTAAAGATGAACTTTTCCACATCGGTCCCCAGAAGCGATATGGTAGAGAAGCCACAGAGGCAGCCTTCCTACTAGGCGGCATAGGCACCGGGAACATCAGCATCGGCTCCCGAGGCGATCTGCGAGACTGGGAAATATGGAATAAGTCAGCCAAGGGACAGAAACTCCCCTACAGCTTCTTCGCCATCGCCATCAAGGATGGAGGCGGCGTCACAGCGAAGATATTGGAGAGCGAGATAACGCCACCTTATTCTAATAGTCACGGGTTCCACCCCGGCTCTGTCTCTGGGCTCCCCCGGTTCAAGAACAGTGAACTGTACAGTGAGTACCCATTCGTCTACGTTGACTTCAAGGATGATATGTTACCCGTCAAGGTAGTGCTAGAAGCCTATACCCCGTTCATACCTCATGAGCCAGACGACTCTGGGCTACCATTGGCGGTCTTCAAGTACAGCGTAGAAAACGTTGGTGAAGAAGACCTTGATGTGACCATCGCGGGAAGCATGCTCAACGCAGTGGGCTTCACAGGGATAGCCGACTTCGGTTGGGTAAAACCCGAGCAGTATGGAAGAAACGAGAACACCATCAGAAAAGGAAACGGAGTCCGAGGCATCCACTATACATCCAATAAACTTCACCCCATGAGCCTCCACTATGGAAGCCACACACTGGCAACCCTAGACAAGGAAACCAGCTTCAAGCCCTACTGGTATAGAAGTGGGTGGTGGGACAACCTCAGGGAGTTCTGGGACGATCTATCCTCAGATGGATTGCTCAAAGACCGCGGCTACTCTGAGCCCAGTCAGGAAGGCAAGACAGACGCTGGGAGCCTAGCTGTCACCAAGAAGATCAAACCCGGAGAAACCCAGACCTACACATTCCTCATCGCATGGTACTTCCCCAACAGGCTCCACAACTGGAATCAGCGCCTAACCTGCGACTGCACAGGAGGCACCTGTGAGGATCAGGTCGTCCAGAACAGGTACACCATGCGCTTCGATGACTCATGGGAAGTATGCCAATACTACGCCGAGACACAAGACCACCTAGATGGCTACAGCCGCAAATTCAGGGACGCACTCTATGGCTCGACTCTCCCAAGCTACGTGATAGACGCAGCTGCAGCCAACATCACCGTACTCAGAAGCAACACATGCTTCTGGCTCAAAGACGGCGGCTTCTATGGCTACGAAGGCTGCTTCGACGACGCGGGCTGCTGCAGCGGAAACTGCACCCACGTCTGGAACTATGAACAGACACTCGCCTACCTCTTCCCCAGCCTCGAAAGAAGCATGAGGGAAACCGAGTTCCAGAAAGAGACCGACGCCACGGGCAAGATGAGCTTCAGGGCATTCCACGCATTCCCCGGCACTATCAGCTGGGATGCTGTAGAGGCAGCATCAGACGGGCAATGCGGTAGCATAATGAGCCTCTACAGGGAGTGGAAACTCAGCGGCGACACTGACTGGATGAACGCCCAGTACCCCGGAGCAAAAAGAGCACTAGACTACGCGTGTAACGTATGGGACAAGGACCGGGACGGAGTAACCGAGTCCAAACAGCATAACACCTACGACATCAGCTTCTACGGTCCAAACCCCCTCAGCGGCATCATGTTCCTAGCAGCCCTAAAAGCAGGAACAAGATTAGCCGATGCAGCCGGAGACTATGAGTCAGCCGAGAACTATAGACTGCTCTACGAGCAGGGCAGGGTAAACCTCGATAAAGCCCTATGGGACGGCGAGTACTTTGTACAGCGCCTCGATAACGTAGACCAGTACAAGTACCAGCACGGGGTCGGGTGCCTCAGCGACCAACTACTCGGACAGATCAACGCACACCTCATGGGGCTAGGCTACGTTCTACCCCCGGAACACGTCAAACAAGCCATCCACAGCGTCTACAGGTACAACTTCAAATCCGATTTCCACAACCATGATAACACACAGCGAACCTACGCACTCAACGACGAGAAAGGACTCCTCATATGCACATGGCCCAAAGGAGGAAGACCAGCATACCCATTCGTCTACAGCCACGAGGTCTGGCCCGGCATCGAGTACCACGTAGCCGCCCACCTCATATACGAAGGCTACATAGAAGAAGGGCTAACGATCGTCAAAGCATTACGAGACCGCCACGATGGCATCAGAAGAAACCCATGGAACGAGGTAGAATGCGGTCACCACTACGCACGCAGCATGGCAAGCTGGGGACTGATACCTGCACTCAGCGGCTTCAACTATAACATGGTTGAGGGTAAGATCGATTTTGATCCTAGACTTAACGTTGATGATTTCCGGTGTTTCTGGAGCACAGGAACCGCTTGGGGTGTATTCAGTCAGAAAATCATTGATGGCGAGGCGACTCGAATGATTGAGGTGCTACATGGCTCCATTTAGTTCTAAAAAATATTTTTTACTATTTCATTAAATAATTTGCCCACACACCTGCAGTCCCCGTCACCCGCCTCACAGCTGCAGACACTGAAGAACCCATAGTTTGACTCATAGACAATGCCTCCGGTGCGGGTCGTCTTTAACTTTTTTTTAATGAAGTTAAAGGGTCTGGTTAGTACTCTTCAAGCACGATGAGCTTCTTCCCCACAAAATCGGATGGTTTGACTTTCTCGGTCCCACCAATGGACTGTACCGTCTTTATCTCCCAGCTACTCCCGCGGTCCTTACTGACGAGATAAGCCGTCATTTTGATGATGCTGCCCTCACTTCTATTCATCTAAATCAATACATCAGCGTTATCTCGTTAGAAAAAACTATTGGATAACAACA
>CAYUTB010000007.1:23898-26832 GCA_964447425.1 uncultured Candidatus Bathyarchaeia archaeon | reverse complement strand
AAAATGGTGGACTGAGGGGGAATCGGACCCCCGACCTCTTGATTGCCAACCAAGCATTCTACCACTGAACTACCAGCCCGGCACCCCCTACAGAAATCACTCCCCGACTTAAATCTTTCCAACCCATTGAGAAAACTATATAATCCATAAACAAACCCTAGCCCCCATAATGAAAGTCAGCGTCGTAATACCCGCACTAAACGAGGAAGTCATAATAGAACAATGCCTAACCTCAATACGACGCCAAACCCACCCAGTAGAACTCATACTCATCGACAACGGCAGCATCGACCGCACCGCAGAAATAGCCGCTCAGTATTGCGACACAGTCCTCATCAAACTAGGCTACTCACTAGCCGAGATGCGAGACCTCGGAGCACAAACAGCCACCGGAGACATCATAGTAACAACAGACGCAGACTGTATAGCACCCCCCAACTGGATAGAGGAACTCATAAAACCATTCCAAGACCCCAAAGTAGCAGCAGTAGGCGGCGCCTTCAGACCCATAAACCCCAACCCCCTCAGCAGATTCTACTGCTGGTGCAGCAGCATAATGCAGGGAACCTTCGGACTATTCCAAGGCGCCAACATGGCCTACACCAAAAAAGCCTACCTCCAGAGCCCCGGCTACGCTGACGCAAAAAGAGCCGAAGACTGGAACCTCAGCTGGAAGATCAAAAAACAGGGAAAAACAAGATACCTGCGACGAGCCTACACACGCACCGAGATACCGTTCAACCGTCAAATAGAATACCCGGGTGGAATCCTCAGCTTCATACTTAGCATCATAGGAGCCATCATCAACCACCCACTGCTCATGGGCTTTGGCGCAGGCTATGTCGGCAGCGAGCTAACCACATTCCTATATCGACACAAATCAAACCTCAGACGAAGCCACATGGCGCTCACAGCATTGGTAATCGTTTACTTCTCAAGAAGATTCATCACAGGCTTCAGCTGGAACCTCAGCCTCGGCATCCTCTTGGGGATCTTCACATTTCACCTAATATCAGAAGACATCAGACTCACAATTGAAGAACTAAAACTCTACAAGGTCAGAGAAAACAACAAAAACACCATCAAAGACAAGATAAAGCGCCAACTCATAAAAATGCTGGAAATATAGTCATGAGGCACACATTTCAGTTTAAAGCCAGAGGGCACCCCAATATCAGGTCAAGGCATAAAACCACTCTAATGACCACGGTTGAACCAGAACTAACCACAAGAGGCGACTGTATAATCGCCGTCGCAGCAGACACAGGACTAGCACAGCTACCCGACGAGATAAAACAAGCCGCAAGAGACCCCGAGACAAAGATCACTTTCAGCATCCAGACAGGACGCCACGTATTCGTTGCAGAGGGCAAGGGTCACCCTGATTTAACCTATACTGACCCCATCGATATGGTTGCGAGACGAAGCAACTATACTTGCGGAAGAACCCTGATGATCACCTCAGATAAGGCAGCTAAAGACATACCACTGGAAATGGTAAAGGAACTAGAAAACCCAGAAACCATAATCACATTAGAGCTGACATACGAGAAACCATGAAACCACAGATTGCATGGTTAAAACAATTTTAAAACCATAAGTTAACCCAGCCATCCCACCAATAGAGGGTTTTAAGAAGCCTTTATACACATAGAATATCTGTAATAGCGAATTTCGCTGGTGAATAAATGACCACAAAGCTCACCGTGCCCCAACTAGAACAGCTTTCTAAGAAAACTCGTGCTCACCTTCTCCGAATGATCCACGACGCCAAGTCTGGACACCCGGGTGGAAGCCTGAGCAGCGTCGAGATCGTCTTATCCCTCTACTTCAACGTGATGAACCACGATCCACATGACCCAGAACGAGACCGTTTCGTACTCAGCAAGGGACACTCAGCCCCACTGCTATACACGGTTTTGATGGAAGCTGGCTACATACCCCGATCAGCAGATCAGCTCAGAAAATACGGCAGCATCCTGCAAGGACACCCAGACGCCATGCAGACCCGTGGAGTCGAGATATCCAGTGGGAGTCTCGGAAATGGGCTTAGCGTAGCTTCAGGCATCGCAGCGGCTGCGAAGATCGATGGAAAGAAAAACCGTATATTTTGTCTGATGGGGGACGGTGAATGCGATGAAGGACTCATATGGGAAGCAGCGATGTTGGCTCCTCATAAAAAACTGAATAACCTAACCGCAATCGTTGACCGTAACATGCTCCAGATAGATGGATGCACCGAGGACGTAATCGGCCTAGAACCCTTCTCGGATAAATGGCGGGCATTCAACTGGCACGTAATCGAATGCGATGGACACAGCTACCCTGAGCTAATAAACGCCTTCAAGGAGGCAGCGAAGCCAAGAGATCAGCCATCAGTGATCATCGCGAAGACAGTCAAGGGCAAAGGCGTCAGCTTTATGGAGAACAACGTGGGCTTCCACGGAAAAGCACCAAACGACACTGAACTACAGCAGGCTCTCAAAGAGCTAGGGGAGGCCCAGTAATGTCACTCAAAGAGACAAGGGGAGCCTACGGTGAATGGCTCCAAGAAAATGGATCAAACACCGATATCGTGGTAGTAGACGCTGATCTATCAGCATCCACCCGGACAAACAAATTCGCCTCAGCCTACCCGGAACGCTTCTTCGATGTTGGGGCAGCGGAGCAAAACCTCATCGCCTTCTCAGCAGGGTTAGCCCTCGGAGGCAAGAAAGTATTTGCATCAAGCTTCGCCTACTTTGAGACTGGGCGGGCATGGGATCAGATAAGAAACCTGATAGCCCACGATAAACTGGATGTGCAGCTGGTAGCCTCTCATGGGGGATTATCCTGCGCATCTGATGGAGCCAGCCATCAGGCGCTTGAAGATCTAGCTATCACCCGCGTCATACCTAACCTCAAAGTATTGGTACCATGCGACGCAGAAGAGAC
>CAYUTB010000007.1:13573-23798 GCA_964447425.1 uncultured Candidatus Bathyarchaeia archaeon | reverse complement strand
TTGGTGCTTACCACCGAGCAGCATCAGATCAATGGCGGCTTAGGTGGAGCCGTCGCGGAGGTATTAGCTGAAAACTACCCTGCGCATATGAAGATAATGGGCGTAAACGATACGTTTAGCGAGACCGCGCGGGAACAAGACGAATTAATGGTCCACCACGGCTTAACCGCAGAACACATAGCGGAAGCTGCCCAAAAGTTAATAGAAAAAACGAGGAAGTAAAGACATGGAAATCTACATCGATACAGCGGAGATAGCTGCAATCAAGAAATACTGGGACATGGGCGTCATCGACGGAGTGACTACCAACCCTACACTAATCGCGCGCTCGGGAAGAGTGTTCAGTGAGGTAGTGGCAGAGATAGCCGCGATAGTAAAAGGCCCAATAAGCGTCGAGGCAGTCAGCAACAAGGCTGAAGAACTGATCGAGGAATCAAAGAAGCTGGCAGAATATGGGAAACATATCGTAATCAAGATCCCAATGACCGCTGAGGGTCTCAAAGCCACAAAAGAACTGACAAAACTAGGCATCAAGACAAATGTAACGCTCATCTTCAGCGCATCACAGGCACTCTTAGCGGCTAAGGCAGGCGCGACATATGTCAGCATCTTCGTTGGTCGGCTCGATGACAATGGTCATGAGGGGATGGATGTTGTATGGGAGACATCTCAGATATTCCAGAACTATGGGATCGAGAGCAAGATAATCACAGCCAGCATCAGGCACCCGAGGCACGTCATAGACGCAGCCAAGGCGGGCAGCCACGTAGCCACTATACCCCCCGGCATTCTGGATAAGATGATTGAGCACCCCCTCACTGATAATGGGCTAGCTAAATTCGCTGAGGACTGGGCGAAGGTCAGCAAATCCTAAGAACTATTTTTTAGGCGCTCCTCCACATCTGTTTTGAATCATTTGAATAAACAAAAAGCCCTGCTAGTCACAATAGTAATTCTGGGTCTCTTATCCCCCGTTATCTCTGGGAAGGAACCTACACAGTATGTGTACAACCTGAGCTACAAATTCGAGAACAGGGGGACCACGGACATAGAACTTACACAGGACGACGTAAGCATCCCCCTCTTCATGAACTCCTCATGGCAAACAGTCCAACTTGAAGAGGTAAGTCAAGATTATGATGTAGCGATAGTTGACTCTGATGGAAACAAGGGGGCTATAATCGGAATAAACCGACTCTTATTACCGGGACAGGAGGAATCATTCATTGCTACATACAAGATCAGCTCCACTGAACAATCAACCCCTTCATTTGATCTTGTGGAAGCGCAGGGCTATTCTCAGATTCCCCGAGATCTTATACAGGACTATTGTGTATCCACAGAGACTTTTCCCAGTGATGACTCGATGTTTGAAGAAATAGCCTCTAAGGTTGTTATTGATGAAGACACTGTACTCGAATCAGTGGCTGCCCTCGTCGAATACATCATGAAAAACACCACATACTCCAACTTTGAAGTCCCCCAATACCCAAGGGCTACACTGGAAAACCAACTAGGCGACTGCGACGATCAATCAATATTACTCATAACCATGTGTAGAAGCCTCGGTATTCCCGCGTATCTGCAAGTCGGTATCTATATTCACCCTTCCATTGATGATCAGGACACAAGCTGGGAGGGGCACCTGATTAACGAGGCCGATGGGATAGGGTGGCATGGATGGGCGATGATATACATTCCACCTTGGGGCTGGGTGCCCGTCGATCTAACATTGACAAACGCAGAATCAGGACTCGACTTGATTAAACAGGCGCCGGAGTACAGTACCAATATAATTCCTGTAATGAATGTCTCAAAACAATCCTACATTGGGGCAACACTGGAAACAAGGGAGAGAATTATCGCTAGCTCCCTCTATGTTACTGTGAGCGATGAAGCACACATTGTTTACAGCGCTGATAATCCTTTCCAAAACTATCTGCTGCTAGGATTGGGTGCAGCTCTATTGGTAGCCATTGGCTTAATGTTCAGGTCCAGCGGTAAGCAATAATCTTAGTTCTCAACTTGTAGTGAATACTACAGGTTCAACTTGTAGTGAATACTACATGTTCGACTGAATTGTTCTGAGTTTATCCGGTATGCTCTCCGGGACACATTTTCTCAGGCGGTTAATAGCCTGCATCTGTTCGCCCCGTTTAAGCGAAGATGATTGTATTCCAGTCTTTAGCATATCCACTGCTTCGTCCATGCTCTTTCGATCAACAGGGTATGGTACTCCGTCTTTTCCGCCGAAGGCGAAGTTGAACTTCACTGGATCTTTCCAGCTCGCATGGTTCCCATAGATGAGCTCTGCTACAAGGGCAAGTCCTCTGACTGTGCCTGGGCCTATTCCTTTTCTGCTTACCAGTTCCTCGTAGGTTCTGGGCTGGAAATCGTAGGCTGCTCTCACTGCGTCCCAGTTTACAGAGCGGGGCATAATGAGCAGTTTTTCCTCGGTGCCACTCCATTTATCCAGTCTACTCTGGCTATCAGCTACTGGTCTGACCATTTGCTTTCTGAGCTTCTCAGGGTTATCGCGTATGAGGTCTACGCAGGTTTTCTGGTTTAGGAGGCTCTCCTTGTGAGTCATGTTCAGGGCTTCGGGTAGCTTCGAGGGGCATAATATGTCTTGGCTTGGTTCCTGCGTGAATCTATGATGGTTCAGCCCCCAATGATATCTCCGGGCGTTTGCTTTTTCCTCATTTATTCCCTGCTGAATTACTATCCATTCTCCTCGTTCTGTGAAAAAGAAGCAGTGGTGATAGAGCTGATAACTATCCTGTATCAGTGTGTTATCTGTTTTAGCACTCATTTTACTAGCGTATACTAGGGATTCTGTTTTGTAGCTGCTGAGTCCGAATACTTGCGCCATCTCGCGGATCTCAGTTGGGGTCTTTAGGCTTGTTCTTCCTTTTCCTCCGCATACTGTTACTCCCATGTTTTGACGATCTATTGCCATCTTTAACGCACCGCATGTTACTGTTGTGGTGCCGCTGCTATGCCAATCGTATCCCAGTACGCAGCTGAGGCTCTGGAAAAACCATGGGTCACTTAATCTTTCCAGCAATCCTCTTTGTCCATATTCATCGATTATTATATCCACAATGCATTCACTGAGATTTACCATTCTCCTGAATAGCCATCTTGGTGCTTTTCCTCCGTGTAGAGGAAGCACCGCGGATCCACTGTGACTCATATGTCCGCGTATTGGTTACAGGTTAAAATGGTTGGCTAGATGACTGTACATGAGACTCTTGTAAAAGTGGGTATAAGCTATCCCTATAGTTGAATTCTCAGAAGATTGTTTATCCTATGAGTTTTCCATATCTATCTACTTCTTGTTTTCTGACCCTTGTGCTGCTTATAGGCTTGCCATCATCAGCTAGAACCATGGTAATAACGAATATCAGTAAGGGCTTTTTCCCCCGCTCCACCCGCATCTTGTTGATGACCTCCGCTGTTACCTCGGTTTCCTCACTCACAATGATGCCTTCAATCTTATCGCTGTCAATAGTGGGTCCAAATGGGTCCTTTAGCGGTACTATTTTGGCTCTTTCGAGGTATCCTTTCTCTTTCAGGAATGATTTTACCTCGGATAATCTGTTCTTATAGGTGTCGACTTTATGGTTTTTCTTCATAGTGGAGACGAATTCATCTGTTGTTATCCCGACTACTGCTTTGTCGCCTACTTTGAAGGTCTCTTCCAGGAGGAACCAGTGTCCTTTGTGCATAACGTCAAAGGTTCCTCCTACTGAGACCCATTTCAGCCTGTTCGTCGACACTCGATTAAGCTCCTGAACGCAGTATCGAACAGTTGACAGAATTAAAGTTTTACCTCAATACCGGTTTAAAATAATGCTACTCGGCTACGAAACACGTCATTGTAGATTTTATACCCTCAATACTGCGTATTTTTTTTATTACAATATCCTGTATTTGCCCCGAGTTTTTTGCCTCGATCAGCGCATAGCCATCATATGGACCATACAGCATGTGTGTCTCGATAACTCCTGCAATCTTCTTTACCTCATCGAGGGGAGCCCTGCCTACGTCAGGTTCAAGAGTCAACAAAATGATCGCTCTGTCCATTTTATGTCAATGAAACCTTAACATATGATAAATATAAACATAGGAGAAAGTGAAAATAGTTATATCCCTTGGTGCTCCTCCTTTCAACAAATCGAGGAAATAACGATGGCCTCAGAATTCTCAAGCCGAATATCAGGTTTTTACAAGAAACCCGTCGAAGAACGAGTTAAAATCGTCGCAGAGCGATGTGGACTCACAGAAGAAGATATAGTTGTTCTCAAGAGCAATGGTGGGCTCAGTATTGACGCCGCCGATCACATGACAGAGAACGTTGTTGGCAGCATCGCTTATCCATTCAGCGTTGCAGTGAACTTTAGAGTAAATGGCAAGGACTATCTTGTCCCGATGGCTGGTGAGGAGCCAAGCGTTGTGGCTGCTGCTAGTAACATGGCTCGAATCATGAGGGATGGAGATGGTGTAATTGGATCAACCACTGACCCTGTTATGATTGGTCAGATCCAGATACTTGAAATCCCAGACATGAAGAAGGCCATCAAAGTATTAAAGGAGAATAAATCAAAGCTCCTTGAAGCAGCCAACGAGTTAGACCCAGTCTTGGTGAAATTCGGAGGAGGCGCAAAAGATATTGAGTTTAGGCCAATAGAGACCGCGATTGGACCCATGTTGATTGTTCATCTGCTGGTTGACTGCAGAGACGCCATGGGCGCTAACGCCGTGAACACCATGGCCGAGGCGCTTGCACCTACAGTCGCTGAGTTAACGGGTGGGAGAAGCCTCCTCAGGATAATCAGCAACCTGGCTGATCGTAGACTGGTTACTGTAAAGGGTAAGGTTAAAGCTGAGGATATTGGTGGCTCCAGGGCAGTTGATAACATTATTGCTGCTTGGGCTTTCGCAGATGCTGATCCTTACCGTGCTGCGACTCATAATAAAGGAATAATGAATGGTATCGCCGCTGTGGCGTTGGCCTTCGCACAGGATCACAGGGCAATTGAAGCAGGTGCTCACAGCTATACTGTCCGTGACGGTCAGTACCGGAGTATGAGCAAATGGAGCAAGGACGCTAATGGAGACTTGATCGGTGAGATGACTCTTCCGATGGCCGTTGGTTTGGTCGGAGGCGCCACTCGAAGCCACCCGATGGCACAGGTAGCGCGAAAGATTCTTGGTGTAAGCAAAGCGGTTGAACTAGGTGAGGTGATGTGCGCGGTCGGATTGGCGCAAAACCTCGGAGCGTTGAGAGCCCTCACTCAAGAAGGTATCCAGCAGGGGCATATGAGGCTTCATGCAAGAAACCTTGTTGTTATGGCCGGAGCAAAAGGCGATATGATCGACAAGGCTGCCAATGAGCTTGTTGAGTCAGGCGAGATTAGGTTCCCCAAGGCACAAGAGATAGTCAAGAGACTGCAAGGGTAATCCTTCTTGACTATTCTCATTGATGATGCTGGTAGTGGAGATCTTTTATTTGGTACTGTAATAGGGGCTTATCGTTCTGAAGATGATCATTTTATCTATGACTTGATCTCTGTGAAGCATTTTCAGATGCCCTTATACAGGAATAAAACCCATCTGGAAGAAGCTAAACGGATAGCTTTGGATCTCGTTGAGCGTCTTGGGCTCAAAGAGAAGGAAAAGATAATCGTTTGTTCTGGAGATATTCTCAACGTCGCAGCCGAGGCTTTAACAGAGAAATACGGCGAAGAAGTAGTTGAGCGCGGTAAGATCGAGGGCCGTGGGCAGGAGTTAGTTGAGTTGGCTTACACCAATGAGTTGAGAAATATTGGTTATGAGCCTCTTGATGAACGAACCGAGAAATGGGGCAAGAATTTCTGGGATATGTATAACTGGCTCAAAGCAGACAAGGGTCGTCTTAGGTTCGCGAAAACCGCTTTCCCTAACCTGAAAAAATATCCCCTTTTCAAGTAGTTATCTCCCCGTGTTTGTGCACTGTTTTCACCGTTACCATACCGCTTTTTTCACATGAATGAGACTCAATCAGCGCTGTTCTGAGGCTGTTTTCTCTGAAAGGAGACTGGTTTAGGATGGGATTCTGGTACCCCCCCCTCCCCCCCCTTTCTGGGGTATTGTTTTTTATGTGGTGAGGCTCAACTATTCTCGATCAATTTGAAGCCTTGGCTACTCAACATACTGGCATGCCCAATCGATAAGCATCATCCTTTGGAGGCCTATTTCTATAAATGGGAAACCTCCCCGGAGGAGCTTGATAAGATTAACAGTGAGGCTGGCAAGCCAAATCAATTCTTCACAAAGCAGTACAAGCATCTTGTGAAACAGATCTCTGATGGCACCATCAGCCCTGCTTCCATCAAGGCGATTAAAGATCAGACCGATTCAGTACATTCCTTGGACCTAATAATTGATGCCTTCAAGTTCATAGATCGATTGAGTTTTGAGGAGGATAAATCCGAGTCCAATCTGCTCGATAAGTATCCTGAAGGTATTGATGTCCTTTACAGGTATCTTAACCTCTTAGAGGTTGAGGAGGGGCTTCTACGATGCTCTGTTTGTGGTAGATGGTATCCTATCGGTAGCTCAGTTGAGACCATACCGGAGTTAATGCCCGACGACTTGAGGGATGAGGAAAAAGATAAGGCGTGGCTCAGAAAATGGATAGCGAAGATACCCCCATCTGTGAAGGATGAGGGGAAACCCTTCAAACCTTGAGGCTGTCTTTAACTTTTGTATAAGCCCATTGACCTAACCCGATTGCAAACCCCGTGACGACTAGTTCTGCGTATAGAACACTGTAGCTGACCGCTGAGGCTGACAGATAGTTTACCGCGGTATGTGCAAGTATGGCAATTCCTAGGTATTTGATCTGTTTTGTTCTCAAAGCTTCCAGTACCATTATGGATAGGCTGATCTGGATGATCATAGCCATTATCCGTTCATAGGCTCCGACCAGTGGTAGATACCATGGCGTTGACTGGATGGAGTAGAGCTGCATCTGGGGGAGGGATTCTGGGGATGTTAAGAGAATAATGCCCAATGTGAATACGTTTATGCCTACAAGGAAGATTGATTCTATTCCACCGTGTCCGGCTCCATAGGTTAACCCGTTTTCATAGCTCTCATCTTTTATGAGATATTTTAAACCGATGTATCTGGCGGATTCCTCGAATATTCCCGCTGTTAGCGACGGTATAAGGTAAACTAGCAAATATGTGATGTAGTTTATGGTTCCTGAAACAGCTATATTTGTTAGAAATGTGTTTAGTGGAATACGAATTAGGCTTAATAGAAACATCATGGCTCCGATAAACCATGTTTTCCAGCCTGTATGCAGTCTCTTGATTAATATGAAAGCGAAAACTAGGGGTAGCGCTATCTCAATGAAACCAGAGACGAGAAATGAAATACCAATTATGTCTGTCAAATATTCATCACCATTATTGTGCATCATCGGGTTTTTAACGACTCTTATAGCCTGAGTCATAGCCGCCAATCAGTGATTGCTGTATCTGGGAAGCTATTTGATACCCTATTTTCTCTTATGCCCCGATAATCGTATAAGCATACAAGACTAAACTATTCTGAAACAAGATGAAGTTCAAGCGCTACGTTTCATGCATTGACACCCACTGCAGCGGTGAATCCACGAGAATCCTCGTGGGCGGAGTACCCAAGCTCAAGGGCAAGACGATGCAGGAGAAGCAGAAATACTTCCAAGACCACTATCATCACCTCATTGGCACTATGCTGAAAGAGCCTAGAGGTTTTAGTGGTATGCTTGGCAGTGTTCTCACTGAGCCATGTCATCCTGATGCTGATATTGGAGTCATCTATCTATGGACTGATGGCTACTTCAGCGCCTGTGGAGACAGCACATACAGTTGTTCCGCGGCTCTAGTAAACACAGGTATGGTCGAGGTAAAGGAACCGATGACAAACATCACATTTGACACCGTATCTGGCTTGGTAAAGACCAAGGTCGAGGTGGAGAATGGCTTAGCCAAACGTATCTACATGCAGGGCGTTCCCAGTTTCTACTGGAAGACCATGAAGTTTAATGTCCCAGATGTCGGTGAGGTGGAGGCTGATATCGCGTTTGGTGGTCTCTGGTATGCCTTTATCGACGCAGATAGTATCGGTTTGAAGCCTACTCAGGAAAACAAAGACGAGTGGATACCCTTGGGTTGGAAGATCAGAAACCACATCGCGGATACCATCAAGGTTGATCACCCCGAGTACCCGGAGCTAAACATCTTGGACCTAGTCACCTTCTATACGAAGCCTAGCAAGAAAGAGTACACAAGCAGGCACTGGAACGTCTTCGGTCCAAAACAGACATGCAGAAGCCCAGCCGGTACATGTACCAATGCACGAATGGCTGCCATGTATGGTAAGGGTGAGATCAAGCCCGGTGATGAGGTGAAGTTCGAGTCCACTATAAGTACTGTGATGGTGGGTAAGATCGCTAAGGAGATGAAACTCGGCAAGTATAACGCGATTGTGCCTGATGTTATGGCTACCGCGTATATCACTGCGTTTACGCAGGTCGTCATCGATCCGGATGATCCGTTGAAGGATGGGTTCCTTCTCTAATTTTATCCATTATTTTTCTTATCTTATTGTATTCCTGTAGTGTTTTGACTCCTTTTTCAGTTAGGTCGTAGTTGACAGTGCCCGTTTTTTGGTATCTTGCTGTTCTTTCTAAGTATCCTTTCTCGGTGAGTGTTTTGATTAGCTGTTTGTTTGTATGATTTGGTTTTTGAGGCGTGTTTTCGTCTTCTATGGTTGCTAATATTTTCATGGAGTCTGTGTATTTTGAAGACATTTTTCATCTTTGATAGATGTGGTTTTCTTTGTATATTTGGTGGGTCTATGGTTCTTTTTGTTTGGTTTCATGCGGTGGGTGACATTTTTTGTGTCTGTAATGTAGAATATTAAATACAGGGTATGGTACGGTTCTTTGAGTGATCAGTATGCCAAAGAAAGAGATCAAGCTCAATGCGGGTGACCCTGATGTTGAGGCGCCTCAATATGCTATCAACGCGGCTTTAATGAGTATAATCGAGGGTGGAAAGAACACCCATTATCCTCACCACACGGATATTCCACAAAAGTTCTCGGAAGCAGTTGTTGATTATTACAAGAAATTTACCGGTGTCGAGTATGATACCAAGTATGTGCTTCCAGCTGCAGGCAGTAGTGCTGCCCTGTACACTGCGTTAGCAGCCGTGCTGGAGAAGGGTGATGAGGTCATGCTTTTCAGTCCCTACTATATGGGTCATACCAGCATCTTCAACGGGATGGGTGTCAAGATGAATATGGTGCCTCTCAAGAAGGAGCTAGGTTATCACCCTGAGCCCGAGGATATCAAGAAGGCTGTTACCAAGAAGACTAAAGCGATTCTACTCTGTAACCCGGGGAACCCCACTGGTACGGTTTTCACTGAGAAGGAGTGTAAGGCTGTTGGTGACGCTGCGGTTGACCATGACTTGGCGATCTTCGCTGATGAGATATATCTCCACTATGTCTATGATGACCACAAGTTTGTATCCATCGCGAGCCTAAACGATGCATACAAGGAGAGGACTCTTGCCATTATGAGCTTCAGCAAGACCTTCAGCATGACCGGCTGGAGACTCGGGTATGATATCGTGCCTGAGAAGTATTTGAAGAAGGCTCAGTTGGTCGCTGGTTTGACCGCGCCGAGACCTGCTACCTTTGTGTTTAACGCGGGTATCGCGTGTCTCAGAGGTGACTTCAAGTATGTTGAGGAGAGGCGCTTGGAGTATATGGCTCGTAGGAATTACTTCTGTAAGGCTGTGGATGACCTGGGCTGGCCTTGTCATATGTTTGAGGGCGCCTTCTACGCGTGGTTTGACGCGACCAGTACAGGGTTGAGCAGTCAGGAGTTCTTGGATAAGCTGCATAAGAGTCAGAATGTGGCTTTGAGTCCCGGTGACCGGTTTGGCGCCGATGGGTATATCCGTGTGCCACTGGTTCTGCCTGTGCCTGTCTTGAAAGAGGTTGTCAAGCGTCTCAAAGAGTTCAAGGCTGAGCTCTAATCTCCCTTTTTTGGTAACAGTGACCGGTAACTCGGCGCTTTTTTTCTTCGGTGTTACTTGAAGTGATTTTTTCCTACCTGTGAGGTTGTGTTTATGTGTGTATTGTTGTGCTGGGGGCTACGTGTCCATACATTTGTGGC
>CAYUTB010000007.1:12095-13473 GCA_964447425.1 uncultured Candidatus Bathyarchaeia archaeon | reverse complement strand
ATACCCTCAATTTTTATACAGTGGTCTCATATTCAGTTTTGTCTTGATTCGTAGACGTCAAACAATAAAGCGCAAAGATGCGCGCAGTCTCCTTGATGAATTATCAGGGAAATTCGGTGCGATAGAAGCTCAGAGAATTGAGGTAGCTGAGTTTGAGGAGAAGAAGATAGTCTTTCTCGACGAGCGTATAGCCTTCGTGAGGGACGAGAACGGGGTATATCCGTATCTTGGGAGTTCTTTCACTGATAAGCTGCCGAAAGTAGTTGTGGATATGGGGGCTATTCGCTTTGTGTGTAATGGAGCCGATGTTATGGCTCCTGGGATCACCGATATGGATGATTTCGCTGAGGGCGCGGTGGTGGTTATCCGGGATGTAAACCACGGCAAAGCATTGGCTATTGGTGTCGCAAACAAGAGCAGCGCCGAGATCACTGCAAGCAAGAAGGGTAAGGTTATACGGAATCTGCACTATGTTGGGGATAAGCTCTGGGGCGCTGCCTCAGCGTAGTTCCCATTGTATCATCTCTATTTTGGGTAGATAGACTACTACGATTATGATGGCTGTGACTATGAATACTAGCACTAAGCCCCAGATGCTGAGTTGGAATACTGTCCACCATATGCCGAATTTTTCAACGCCGTTTCTGTAGCTTTTCATGTACCCTTTTATGGCATCGCTGATTATCTCTGGCAGTCTCTTTATTGTACCCGGGATTTTTTTGATGTGTTCGGGTATCTTTTTGAGCTTTTCTCGGATGTCCAATGGGTGTCCCTTATATGATGTATTCAGGGGTTTTAGGTTTTTGTGGATGAGTTTATTGGTTAACCTTATAACCCAATGAATACTTCTTCATATGAAACAATATTCATGGTGAATGGGTTGGTATCTAGAAAAATAGTACAAATCGACGAAGAAAAATGCAACGGATGCGCACAATGCATCCCAAACTGCGCAGAAGGCGCCCTCAAAATCATAGACGGAAAAGCCCGCCTCGTAAGCGATGTATACTGCGATGGATTAGGCGCATGCCTAGGACACTGCCCCCAGGACGCCATACAGATAATCGAACGCGAAGCTCCCGAGTTCGACGAAGAAGCAGTACACGATTACCTCCACTCACAAGAGGCTGCACCAATAGCCTGTGGCTGTGTATCATCAATTGTCACCTCTCTTGAACCAGCCCCCAGCCAAAACATCGCACAGGTATCAACCCTGCGCCAGTGGCCAGTCCAGCTGAACCTCGTGCCCATCAAGGCACCGTTCTGGAATAACGCTGATGTTCTCTTGATGGCTGATTGTGTAGCTGTGGCTCAGCCCGAGCTTCACAGCAAGCTGCTGGATGGAAGAAGCGTCATGATGGGATGCCCCAAGTTTGAT
>CAYUTB010000007.1:9007-11995 GCA_964447425.1 uncultured Candidatus Bathyarchaeia archaeon | reverse complement strand
GCCTTCCTGCCCTCAAAATCCTCGATCTCTATTCTAACGTAGGTCTCACCATTACGACCAGGGTATCTTGCCTCAGTCAGCGGATTGCCCATGGCGTGGAACTTGAACCCCAGCGACGGAGTTGATACAAAGCTGATGTACTTCACCGGGGAGCACTCTATGCTTATCACTCCAGCTTCGTCGATACTGATGTCTTTGATCTCGGGTCCGGTGCTGGAGTAGAAGTAGCCTTTCCTGATTGCGCTCATGATGCTCTCCACGGTTAGCTTC
The DNA here is from genome assembly GCA_964447425.1 of uncultured Candidatus Bathyarchaeia archaeon. Taxonomy (GTDB): domain Archaea; phylum Thermoproteota; class Bathyarchaeia; order TCS64; family TCS64; genus RBG-16-57-9. Next base: position 11,725 of record CAYUTB010000007.1, on the reverse strand, counting down.
TCTGCCTTCACAATGATTCGCGCTGCACAGGCGTCCAGTGGGGCGTTTCCCATCTCCGCCCCGTGGTGGTCATCGGTGGCGTAGATGAATGGTTTCCGCCCAGCCACAATAATACCATCAATATGCGGTTCACTGCATCCTGTGTTGCGCTCAAAGTCACAGCTGGTGTTGTATACCTCCACGCCGTGGTAGCCCTTGATCTTCATCATATCGCTGTGGTTGAGTCCAGACCAGTATGGGTGAGCGAGGATAGGCAACCCACCCATCTCACTTATCTTGTCTATCACCTTCTGAGGGTCGAGCCCATTATCAAAATCCTTGAATGGAAGAGTCTTCTCAACCCCCAACGCTACGATATGATATAATGTGTCTGCTGTGGATGAGCCGACGCATATCTCCTCTCCGGGTATCAGTAAGAAGTCGTCAGCGGATAGATGCTGTGTCTTGGCTACTATGCTGTGGTCGGTTATGGATAGAAAATCGTATCCTGCTTTTTTGTATATCTCAACGAGTTTCTCAGGGGTTTTCGTCCCATCAGAAATCGTGGTGTGGGCGTGTACATTTCCCCGGTACCACTTGCCCGGAGCAGAAAATGGGTTGATGAAATCTCGCTTCAAGGTAATCAATAAAAACACCATTCCATCAACGTATAGAATTATCCACGATAAATATTCGTAAACACCGTTCTCTCATAAACTTTAAGAGCAATTATCCATCCTGCTATGAGATTCAAGAATGGGTATGTTAGACGACATAAAAATACTGGACTTCACCCACGTATACTTCGGACCCTACTCAACCATGATCATGGCAGACATGGGCGCAGAGGTCATCAAAATCGAGCCCCCGTGGGGCGAAATGGTGAGAATGAGCGCAGACCTATACGGTGGTCTGAGCAGCACATTCCATTACCTCGACAGAAACAAGAAGAGCCTAGCCCTAAACATGAAGGACCCCAAAGCCCTTGAGATAATCAAGGAACTCGTAAAAAAATGCGACATCATAATCGAGAACTTCAAACGGGGAACCCTAGACAAACTCGGGCTAAGCTACGAGGACGCAAAGAAACTCAACCCAAAGATCATATACGCCTGCCTAAGCGGCTTCGGTCTCACAGGTCCATATAAGGAGAGAACAAGCTTCGCACCCATCGCTGAGAGCTACAGCGGATGGACAAAGATGACTGCAGACAACATCGAACCCGGCAGCAAGCCCATCGTACCCGCGGCTTACCACGGTGACCTAGACCCAGGTCTATTCGCGGTAATCGCGTGTTTAGGCGCGATCCGACACCGGGACAAGACCGGTGAGGGTCAGCTTATCGATGTCTCACAGCTTGATGTGATGATGGCTCAGAACGGCGTACAGATCGCAGGATACACCCTAAGCGGACAGCTACCTCATGAGAGGCAGGCAAACAGGATACCCGGTCCACAAACATGGGGCAACTTCATGTGCAAAGACGACTGGATATACATCGCAGCCGATCCTCAGATGCATGGCAGACTGATGACCGCCATGGAAATCGATGATCTAGGCATGGGCAGCGAGGTACTGCAGAACTGGCTAAAAGACAAGACCGTTGACGAGGCTGTGGCGAAGATCGCAGCAGCAGGCGTCCCAGTAGCCAAGGTTCCAACAATCGCAGGAGCCATCGAGGACCCACATGTAAAGGCACGTGGAGCCATCATAGAGATCGACCACCCCACCGCTGGAAAGGTGAGGGTACCGGGATTCCCAGTAAAGATGGAGAAGACCCCTGCAACATACAGGATACCCGCTCCTCAACTCGGTGAACACTCTGCACAGGTTCTCAAAGAGATGCTCGGATACACTGATGAGCAGATCGAGACCATGCGCAAAGCAGGTACCGTCGTGGTTCCCAAGTAACCACCCACATTTTTTCCATACCTCTAAAAACAGTTACTCCTTCTCTTCTCTTATGATTGGTTTCATCGAGCAGCGGCGCGAGATGGTGAACCGCTACAAGAAAGCGGGGTATATTCAAACCAAAAAAGTTGAAGACGCCATAATTGCTGTGCCACGAGAGCTATTCATGGATCCGCAGTACAGCGACTACGCTTACTATGATCAACCATTCCCCATACCGGGAGACGGCAGACAGACCATCAGCGCACCCTACATGTACCCAGTCACCTACGAGCCTCTAAGACTGCGACCCGAGCAACGGTTCATGGAGATCGGCGCAGGCTCCGGGTACGGCGCGGCTATCGCCCGTGAATTGGTTGGACCCAGTGGCTTTGTTGTTGCCGTTGAGATAAACCCAGATACTTATCATTTCGCAGAGAAGAACCTGAAAAAAGCCGGCTACAATGATATCCAACTCGTCCTCGGTGATGGAACCCTCGGATACCACCCGCGTGCACCCTATGACGCCATCAGTATAACAGCCAGCACCCCACAGATCCCTCCACCCCTTCTTGAACAGATGGCGGAAAACAGCAGACTCGTAGCCCCAGTCGGGACTGCATCCAGCTATGGACAGGACCTGTTGCTTGTGGAAAAAATCGGGGGACAGCTAAACAAGAAGAGCCTCATGAGAGTAGTCTATGTACCTCTTATCGGGAAGTATGGTTACCCGGCGTAATGGGTTAGTCTTTAAATCCTATGCGGGTACTCAAAGGATACAATGAGAGCCGGAATCGTCTCACGCACTGATGCAAAAGAGCCCTTAGACCTAACGCAGAGGATCATCGA
>CAYUTB010000007.1:0-8907 GCA_964447425.1 uncultured Candidatus Bathyarchaeia archaeon | reverse complement strand
GGGATGAACGATGTTTTCCCCGATGCCCTTAACGAGGTTCTCATAGCCAGCAGCCTACCAAGCAAGATGCTCCTGATGAGGCTGAGTATCGACGGGGAGTTCATAACGGATATTCAAGCAGACGGAGCCATCATCAGCAGCCCAACAGGGTCAACCGCCTACAACATGTCAGCGGGAGGCTCCATCATCGCACCAAATATGGATGCATTGAGCTTAACACTGGTCTGCCCCTACAGCTACTTCAGGAGCCTTGTGTTTCCATCCACCTCAATCGTAAGAATAGAGTTGTTAAAGCCTCAAACCGATGCCATTGCCATCATCGATGGTAGAAGCTACATCGCTCTCAAACCGGGCTCAGTCATAGAGGCTACTGTTAGCACCAACAAGACCCGGTTCATCAGGTTCAAGCCATTCTACTCTAGGATACAGAAAAGACTCATTCACCTTCAGACAAGTTGAGTACATTGAAGGCACTCATACTGGACACAAGCGCCTTTATACAAGGCTTCGACTCAAACGACAGAGAGACCAAGCTCTATACGACTCCACTGGTTTTGGATGAGATAAGGGACGAGATGGCACAGATCCGTGCACAAAACTGGTCTCAGACGGGGAAGCTTTCGATCCAGATGCCTGAGGAGCAGGCGTTGAAGCATGTCTATACGCGAGCACAGAGTATGGGTGAGGCGAGGACACTCTCAGAGACAGATCACAGCGTCATCGCGTTAACCTATCAGCTATCAGTGCAGGGCGACGATGTGACTCTTGTCTCTGATGATTACAGTGTTCAGAACATGGCTGATGAACTAGAGCTCAAATACGCTGGGATGAACACGCGGGGAATCAAACGGAGATTCCAGTGGATACACTACTGCCCAGGGTGCAGAAAACAATACGAAAAACCCCAACAAGATAACGTCTGCCCCATCTGCGGAACAGAGTTGAAACGAAAACCGGGAAAAAAGTCTACCCGTCGATCCGGGGAATAAACAACCCAGAACCCATCTCTGAATGGACCTCATCGTTTTCCATGACGACTTCTCCCCGTATGAGGCTCATAGTTGGCCAACCCTTGACCTTCATACCGTCATAGGGTGTCCACCCACATGCAGTGATCTGATCATCATTACTGATTGTTTTCTCCTTCTCCATATCCACGATAACCATATCCGCGTCACTCCCCGGCGCAATAACCCCCTTTCTCGGATATACCCCATAGATCTGCGCCGGACGCTCCGCCGAGACCGCTGAGAGCCTCTCAAGGCTCAGCCAACCCTCAGAGACCCCGTTCAGCAGCAACGGCAGATAAGTCTCAAGCCCAGGCATACCATTCGGGGCTTCAAAGATATCCACAAGACCCGCTTCCTTACGATCCCTGCCATAGGGAGCGTGGTCTGTCGCGATAGTATCTATCCAACCCTGCTGCAGCAGCCTCCTGATCTCAGCCTTATCCGACTTGGAGCGTGGCGGGGGCGCGAACTTGTTCCACGGCCCATTCTTCTTCACATCATCCTCGGTAAGATACAGGTATTGCGTGCAGGTCTCGATGTAGGTCTCTGCGCCCCTCATCCTAGCCTCTGCGCTGTACCAGACTGTCTCGGGGACAGAGGTGTGAACTATCATTCCCCTGCATTTAGTCATCTCAAGATAATCTATCATGCGCTTGCCCGCCTCGACCTCCGATATCCTTGGGCGCCACTCCAGATGAGCCGCGAAGTCCCTTCGTCCCTCCTCCTTGAGCCTCTTCTGATTATCCCTGAGGATGGAGTCGTTCTCGGCGTGAATCAACGCGAGCCCACCATAGCCTGCTATCTCTTTGAATCGTTCAATCACCTCACCGTCGAAGGTCTGAGGCCACTTGGGTCCAGCGCTGCTGATGAAGAACTTGGCGCCTGTAGAGCCCAGTTGATGCATCTCTGTCAAAGCACCCGGGTGGCCACTGGAGCACCCTGCGTGGATGCAGAAATCGACGTAGCTGCTCTTCTTCATGGTCTCTCGTTTGAGCTTGAACTCTTCGGCTGTGAAGCAGCCGAACTGGGTCCCCGGCATCTCAAGCATGGTGGTGACTCCGCCCTTTGTTGCTGCCCTCATACCAGTCGCCGTGGTCTCGGGAGGTAGGAAGGTATGTGCGTGGCCATCCAGCAACCCGGGTAACACGTATTTTCCACATGCATCAATTATCTTGTTAGCGGTTGGTAAATGAATGTCCCTTGCAACTGCGACTATTTTCCCATCCTTAACTGCTACCCCTGCTTCTGTTATTCCCCTTGGAGATACCAGTTTAGCGTTCTTTACAACCAAATCCACGCTCATTTTACTCATCGCCCAATCATGGGGTTCTCGATATAAATAATCAAGGGTCTGATCTGATTGAAGAATTTTTAAGCTAGCCCGTGTCTCGATGAACATCACAGGTGTGGCTATGGAGTACGCGATACAGGCCGAGAACCTCACAAAAACCTTTGGGCGCACAGAGGCTCTCAGGGGAGCCAGTTTTAACGTCATTGAGAACGAGATATTTGGGCTCATTGGGCACAATGGTGCAGGTAAGACCACTGCGCTACGAATACTCAGTACATTAATCAGCGCAACCTCTGGTTCAGCAAAGATATTCAGCTACGATGTAGCCAAACAACCAGAAAAAGTACGTGAGATACTCAGCTACCTCCCAGAAGAAGCCGGAGCCTATCAGCAGCTCAGCGGTATCGAGTTTCTTGAGTTTATGGCTGGTTTCTACGCGAAGACCAAACCAGAAATGAATGCCATCGTGGAGCAAGGTAAGCTCATCTCAAACCTAGGGGACAGGCTTGATGATCGCGTTAATACCTATAGTAAGGGTATGCTCAGGCGTCTTCTCATCGCTCGTGCATTGATGATGAAGCCAAAACTGACTATACTGGATGAGCCTACTAGTGGATTGGATGTTATCCAGAGTGTAAACGTCAGAAACATGATCAAGAAATACGCGGATCAAGAAGGCGTATCAGTTCTTCTCAGCAGCCACAACATGCTTGAGGTTGAGTACCTCTGCCACAGAGTTGCCTTGCTCAATCAAGGAATCGTCGTGGCTCAGGGTACACCGGATGAGTTGAAGCAGGAGTACGGGAAACAGAACCTTGAGGATGTATTCATGGAGGTGACCAGCGTTGAATAAGCTCTGGGCGCTGGTGTTGAAAGAAATCAAGGAGCTGGTGAGAGACCCCAAGATACTCATCGGGGTCATACTGATGCCGGTGATCATTTTCCCGATTATGGGCAGCGCGATACAGATCAGCCAGGAATCTGTCCAGCGTGCTGTCATGGGTGCCAGCTTCGCTGTCTGGACCGATGACGATGGATTCGTCACCGATGCGTTGTTGAGTTATCTGTATCGAAATAACACCGTTGTACCAGTTGAGGCGGCTACTCTTGAGGAAGCCTTACTCTCATTCACTTCAACCGATAGCGCAGCCCTAGTCTATATCCCAAACGGGTACAACGATAACGTCACTCAGGGTATACAGGGTCAGCTAAAGGTGTACGCAAACCTGAGAAACCTGAACATGGCTGAGACCCAGAGCACAGATGTGGTCTCCAGCCTCATCAACATCTACAACTATTACTTCAGCATCAGCAAAATACAGACCCTGATAACCCAGTCAGGGGCAATGGGAACCCCCCTCGGGTACAGGAACCCAATCGCCATCAATTACGCTAGTATTCTGAAAGGCAGCGTGCTGGAGGTACCTCCTTCCGCCATATTCACATTGGTGATGGGGCAGTCGATCATGCTCCCAATCATGGTGATGATGATGGTCATGTTCGCGATCCAGATGGCTGCCACAAGCATCGCCCTTGAGAAGGAGCAGAAAACCCTTGAAACACTGATGACCCTGCCTGTAAGCAGGATGACTATACTGGGTGGAAAACTCAGTGGAAGCATCGCCATAGCCATCGCTGGCTCAGTGAGCTATTTGATCGGTTTTGGTTACTACATGAATTCAGCTTTCAGCTTCGTACCGGACACCATGAGCATGAATCTGAGTGATGTCAATATCGGCATCACGCCACTTGGATTCTTCCTAGTTGGGATCGTGATATTCGTAACACTGGTCTCCGCTTTGGCGATGGCTCTGAGTGTAGCCGTTTTCGCTGATAATGTGAGAAGCGCCCAGAGCCTTACGGGGATTCTGATAACGCCGATAATGATTCCCTCCATTGTACTGATGTTCAGCGACTTGGAGATGCTCCCCCAGACAATGCAATACATCTTGTTGGTGATACCATACACCCACAGCATAATAGCGGCAAAGGCAGCCTTCCTAGGCAACTACTTTGTGGTTCTTAGAAGCATCTTCTTCATCAGCATCTTCACACTAGTAATGCTCTACATCGCGGCTAAAATATTCAGCACGGAACGCATAATCACAGCCAGATTCAACATGAGTGACCTCTTTAAACGCCCCAAGCGTTAATCCCCCTACTTTTCAATATGATAGGCTTCTTCTGTGGCGCTTATATTATTGAGTAGGTTGGGAGAAATATCTTCCACTTCATTAAATGCCAGAAGAATTGTGAAGGTAGTCCCCACTCCCTCAGTGGAATCAACCCTGATCTCTCCATTATGAGCGTCAATAATTCTCTTACAAACAGCGAGTCCGAGGCCAGTTCCCTTGGCTTTTGTGGTGAATAACGGAGTGAATAGTTTAGGTAAGTTCTCTTTTGATACCCCTACTCCGGTATCTGAGACCGTTATCACTGCTTTATCATCGGATGCTTTGCCTATAACCGACAATTTACCTCCATCCGGCATTGCATGAACGGCGTTTGTGAGCAGATTAACCAAAACTCGCCTAAAATAGTTGCCATCTATATCCATCAATCTGGTTTTATCATCGAAATCAACTATTAATTCCACGTTTTGTGGGACTTCAACGGTGTCTAAGACATCTATAACCATACTTTGGATGTCTGTCTTCTCAATGTTGAGTGCAATGGACTTTGAGAAGTCCTGAAGATCAGATACAATCTTGTTCATGTAACCAGTCTGCTCAGAGAGATTCTTCTCGATATAATCAAGTTCATTAACAATTGGGTTAACGTTTTCATTTTTACGAAGCTGCCGAGATGCTCTGCTCAATCTCGAAGCCAACATATAGATTACCTGCAATGGGTTCCGCAAGTCGTGTCCAACCATGGCAGCTGTCTCACCGATGGTAGCCATTCTCTCCTGCTTCTTCAATAAATCCTGATAATCATTAATGGTCTGAAGCATCCCATCAATATCCATACTTAGCTTTGCAATCTCATCATCCCCAGGAATAGACAAAGACTTTGCCTCCAGCGACCTCGGGTCAATGCTACTGACCTCATCACTAAGTCCTAAAATTCTCCCTAAAACCATTTTATTGAGCATATAAACAGCGAAAACTCCTATTACGGCGCCTGTGATCAACATCACTGCGAAGAAGTACAGCACGGTTTTTCGTCCTTGATTATACAGATCTCTAGGTGAATCCACCTCAAGTATCAGAAACGGGTCACCATTAATATCGTCAAGAGCGACCAACCCAGATACATTGTCTTCATCTTTACGCCAAACATTGATACCATCGTCCATCTCAATGGGTGAATCCATGAAATCAAAGACCTGAATGTTTTGATAAGAATAATCACATATTTTCGCTAGCTCTATTAAGTCCACATATCTTCCACAGATTAATGTCCCAATGATGGCAAAATCCTCATCACTGTACGTTATTGGGTGCGATGATATTATCACAGACCCCTTATCTGATTTAATCAGTCCAGAGACCTCGCTGTTTCTATCCTGATGATCAAAAAGAGCATCATTCTCATAGATCGCGTCCAATACCCTCTCATCTAACTCCATATTCATCAATTCAGCGAGATCAAATGCCTTACTGTAAAGAACCTCACCCTGTTGATTGAAAAAAATCATAAAATTGATCTCGTTCTCAATAAAAGATGAACTCTGTATCAGATCATTAATGAAGTGCCTCATATTGTTTTGAACAAAATAATACGTATCATCTCTAGAAGCATATTCTTTGGAAACATGATTCAACTCACTGATACGTAGCTCAAGCGTATTAAGACCAATCTCGGTCTGCTCTACAATGTCTCCCGATTCAAGCTCCAAATAACCATTAGTAATCAATTCATCTGTAACCAAGAAAAAACCCACAAAAACTAGAATATAGGTAAAAGCAGAGACCATAATCAGCTTCTCCCTAAGATTCACCCAGTTTCCCCTCCTACATCCTCATAACTGTTGAATTATCATGGAATGCCTGCTCCACTGTAGCAATGAGCTCTTCATCTTTGATTGGTTTCACAACTACATGTTTTGAGAGATTCGTTCTAAGAATCTTATCTCTAGCCTCACTGTATCCTGTGATAAATATGATTATTGTCTCCTCATTGATATCCTTGAGTTTCTTCGCGAGTACGTCTCCAGTCATATCTGACAGTTTGTAGTCAAGTATTGCTAGGTCAATGTGATGATTCTCAGCATGCTCAATTGCCTCAAACCCCGAGTAAGTAGCTTCCACTTGGTAATCATTTTCCTCTAAAAGCATCTTGAAGAAATGGACTATCATCTTATCATCGTCCACTAACATTATAGATGCAGAGTTCAATCTAATCTGAATCTATATCAGTGCTAAATTTAAAACGAATATGGAAACTAAAATCCTATTCTAAACATAGATTCTTAATCTATACCCTGAATCTTACTGACTATAAAATCGATCAACGTCTCTGTTTTAAGCGGCTTCATAAAAAACCCTGAAACAAGAAGTCCCCTTCTCTGAACCTCCTCTTCAGCGCTCTTCTGACCACTGATGAATATCAAACTAATCGAGCTATTAATCTCCTGAATCTGTTCCGCTAAATCATCTCCCCTGACCCCGGGAAGAATATAATCCATAACAATGATTGAGTACGAGTGTTTCTTCACTAACTCTAATGCAATCTTCGAGTCTGTGGCAACATCCACAATGAACCCCTCACCCTCAAAGATGAATCTATAACCATCGAGGATCGCCCTATCATCATCTATGAATAATAGCCTCGGGGCTGCATCTTCCTTCTTTAGAGAGACGTTGTCCTCTATCTGGGATTTATTGAGACTATTATTAGAGCTAGAAGATTGCATCATTATGTTAATCATCATATGTTATATAATAAGAACGTCGTGAAACGATGTGAAACCATTGGGATATATTGATTGAACCTAATAACATCATTTTATAGTTTATGAATCTATATTATTGGTATATATTATTTTTAATAAAATGATTATTATAAATTATTATGTATATAATCCTTATATAAACATAAAAAACCGTATGTATGGGTAAAATGAAGCAGAACTGGTTACTAGTATTTATTCTGCTATTTTCCATTTTTACACCATTCGTTAAATCTCAATCAGAAATAGAACCGGTATCTCTCACTTTAACAATCTACGTAGATGGAACAACAAAAGTAGACTACTATGTTCAAAGCGACCCAACTAGAGTAAGAGTTGATATCGAGCTATTTGGTAAAAACCTTGAGAACGTCATTGTAAGAGATGAGGACAGTAACCCTTTAGGAGTAACCATCAACAACAACACTGCACAAGTAGATAGTATAGGGGCCCTTGAGCTCTACTTCTCTTACCTCACCGACACCTTGACCTATGAGGAGGACTCTATCTGGCTAGTCAATATATCCTCTCCTGTAAACATCACAATACTTCTTCCAAAAAACGCCCAGTTTCTCGATATGAGCGATATACCAACTGAAATAGGAATCATCGGTGAATCCCAATACCTCAAATTTAACCCTGGACCCCAATATGTTTACTACCTTCTCGGGCTTCCCTCCATGATTAATGAGGCCACCTCCTCTATTGTGAAATCCACAGTTTATTTGACTGAGAAAGAATCTGAGGGATACATCTTGACTGGCGCAAGAGAGTTACTTACGCTGGCTATGTCTCTTTCCGAAACCCAGGAGTATCTTGAAGCAAAAACCAAAGCTGATGACGCCTTGATTATTGCTAAAAACATCGTCGAATTTGCTGACATAGCGAAATATGCGTTGTCCTCCGCAGAAGCCGCATTACAGGAAGCTAGATCTGAGGAAAGAACAGAGAGATTGGATGTAGCCGAGTCCTATCTCGTTGATGCCCAATCCTTCTATGATGAAGGGCATTATAGAAACGCAGAGATCACAGCTTCACAGGCAACTGAGGCAGCCTCTCTTGCTACAAAACCAGTAGATAATAATTTCATATATCTTGTATCCATCGGTTTTGTCCTGTTAACAGTCCTTATCGTTTACTGGAAAACTGGAAGCGGTAAGTAAAGAAAATCGTGTTCAGAATAAACCACGCACCTAATTCCATAAACTTAAGACTATAATGTTAATCATATTAACACCGAAACACATGGAGGCAGAATCCATATTTGAGGTCCATATTGTAAATATTTACTAAGATTTTGAATAATTTATCAATATCTATATAAAATACATGAAAATAACGTTCCACAGCGTTCTTTAAATATGACGTTAACAGTGTTTTTGTCAAGGTCAGCGAGAATGAGAACTAAGTTTACCATAATAACGCTCATGGCGTTGCTCATTACTTCAGCGTCTATTCAAATGACCTACGCTGAGGCAAATGATGGTAACCAAGTTCCTGTAGTTTATGTTCAAATAAAGGAGGCCGCAGAGGCAAGACAAGACGAATTACTATACCTTCTTGAACAGGACCTTTCTCCTGATGTGATGACTAGTTTACAGACGGCTCTTCAACTGATGCAGCAAGCAGAAAAAGTATCAGAGCAAGACCCGCAGGCCTCAATGCAATACTATATGGATGCTTTGAAGAGTTTCAGGGAAACTTGGAAAAAT